>NZ_JAJAFZ010000045.1:0-41029 GCF_025384895.1 Photorhabdus kayaii | reverse complement strand
ATACTATTATGTTTTATCTCTTGTTATATTGTTTTTTCTATTTATTCTTAAGATAATAATAGAAGAAAAAAATAACAATCTTATGGTTATTTTTGGTGTTATCTTGGTTCTTATATTATCTAGTGCTCAATTAATTTTAACAGGATATGAGTACAATATACCCAATTTTATTAATTTTAAAAGCGAAAGTATAAAGATTGGTGGTTTTATATTTTCCTTATTGTATATTATTTTAATGCCAAGAAGATATTCTAGATGATTTTTTCAAAGATATAATAAAATGTCAGAATTGATTTAGTTACTGAACTAATTGTTGATAACGCTACAGCTCTGAGTATTTATCAGCTAGAAAAGGAAAAATAATGATGGACTATATAGATGTTACAATTTCCACTCAATCTACTTGGCAGGATATTTTACTGTACTATTTTTTATCTTTGGTAATATTATTTTTACTTCTTATTATTAAAGTTATTATAGAGAAAATAGGAAATTATATTCTTTCTGTTTTTTCATTCTTTATAATAATCATGTTTGGAACTGCTCAATTGTTTATTGTTAAATATGATGGTTATCATGAAATTACATCAATGTTTATTAATTTAAATAGTGAGGTAATTAGCGTAGGTAGTGTGATATTTTCTATTTTATATGCTTTGGCTCTACCAAGAAAATTCGTTAATGAAACAAGGCGTTAAATTAAAACGCCTTGTTTTAATTATTTAATAAATTCTGTCATCCCAAATACTATAACCGCCAGTACCTGCGATAAGGTGATTCCAGGTAATGTTTGTATATTTTAACGAAATACTTGGTTTGGTGGAAACCGTGAATTTGGCTCAAGGAGCAGTACCAAATAGCCGGAAAGTGAATAGCAAAGTTCTGACTGAGGATATCAACATTACGTCTCAGGATATTTTTAATGAGCAGGCGATTTATTTGGGTGATAAGGCAAATTTGGATAACTACAAAATACCAGGGATTTATTACCAAGATTACAATATTTATGCCCAAAATGGTGCTAACTACCCTGAATCGCTTGCTGGTTCACTTGTCGTTCTGAAAAATAATGCTGTGACTCAACGTTATTTTGTTTATAACAGCAGCCGGATATATACACGCAGCCAATATCACAATTTACCATGGACACCTTGGGCCCAAGAATATAACACGCTTAATAAACCCACCGCGTCGGAT
Source organism: Photorhabdus kayaii (assembly GCF_025384895.1). Lineage (NCBI taxonomy): Bacteria > Pseudomonadati > Pseudomonadota > Gammaproteobacteria > Enterobacterales > Morganellaceae > Photorhabdus > Photorhabdus kayaii. The sequence continues at coordinate 39,832 of NZ_JAJAFZ010000045.1, read as the reverse complement.
ATTCAGAGTGAACCGCGCGATACCACCACGATTGATCTTACTGGCCTAAATACTGAACGTTATTATCCGGTTTGGTGGAGCCTCCCACCTAATGTCGGAGCGAATTCTTGGTTAACACTTCATAGACCCTATCCATATGATGCAGAAAAAAAACCATTCGGTGAAGGTGTGACACATGTTGCCGGATTACTTGCACAAATAGAAGGGGGGATGTTCCGTGGGGAGGTGATGCCCGCTATCTTAATATTAAACGCATAAATCAAACCTATCGTAAAACGGTAAAAGCAATCCGTCACGCCATGATAAGCATCGCCAGACCCGTTGACGGCAAATATCCCCTTTATGGCGATGTAAAATCCGGTGATATTGTAGATTGTTACGTTTATAGTGGTTGTTATTTACGTGGTGGTTTAACCTATTTTACGACCAGCAATTTTCAGTCAATCCGTTATTCACGTGAAGAAGGAGAGACAGAAATACATAGATGGTCAAGTGAAGATCTTAAGCGGGAAATGAAGTGGATGGTGAAATCATTAGCCATCAATGATCCATTATTAGGTGAAGAATATACTGATAATACAATACCTTATTCTCTGGATTATGACACACGTTATCAAAAGAAACCATAATGAGGATATATGATAATATTAAATAAACTAATAGACAAAAATGGCTATGAATATGTTAATGTGCCAGCTGAACCCCATCAATTAATCTCAATGGGTTTCAGTGTTCAAGAAGCTAAAGCATTATATCAGAAGGCCATTATCGAACAGAAAAATAAAGCCTATCACCGCCAAAAATATTATTTATTAGAACAAGCAACAATTAAAATGGCACCATTGCAAGATGCCATTGATTTAGGCATTGCTACTGATAACGAAATAACAATGTTGATGGAGTGGAAGAAATATCGCGTTGCATTAAATCGAATGGATACCACGGCACAAGATATTGAATGGCCAGAACAACCAGAATAAAATGAATCATTTTTATGGTGGTAATTTTTAATTAAATTTAATATTACCATCTATAAATAGCCAGCCATATTAAGTTGGCTATTTATATAATTTAAATTTTTTCATTATATATTCCAAATAATACCGCTGATTTTATAGTCATCAATTCTTATTGCAGAGAAATTATTATTTATAATTTTCTTCTTATTATTAGTGATTTTTATGGATTACCAGGAGACATTGAGTGTTACTGGTTTAATTACAATAATATTTAATTAAATATAGATACATAAAGTTCTGAAATTAATTATGAGTTTTTAACTTCAAGAATTAAAAACGTTTTCTGAAAAAGATGTTAATGAATTTAATATAAAAATAGTTTCAGAAACGATAAATAATTAAAATTTAGTTTATAAGTTTTAAATCTACGGCCTGAAAAACAGGCCGTTATTATTTTATTCTGGCTTTTCAGGCCAGTTAATATCTGGCGCTGATGAAATATCAATTCGGCTCAGTAATACTAAATACTTTTTCCAATCTAACAACAATAGCTTTTCTTTTTCTGAGGAGAATTCAATATCTACAGCATGTTGTAACAATGTAACTGTTTCATTCGCTTGTCGTAATAGTGCTGCCCTCTGCTGCTCTGCCTGTTTAATCTGGCTATCCTTTATAGCATATTTATCAGTTACCCACTGTTTACCATCCCATTTATCAAAATCAGTGACAGGTTGTTTGAATGTCAGATATTCTGGTAGTTCACCTATAGCAGTAATTTCATATTGTGCTAGGGTTTGCATGTTATAAGCTATTTTTCCTCGGTAATCAGGTACAATTTGCCAATAACTTTTATCTTCGTTGCGGCAAACAGCCATGTCATCAGAATCTGGAAGTTTTGGTGCATCTGGATAAGAATTAGCTGGAAGTCCTACTCCTTCCATTAGATATTCTGGTCTGGCACCAATAAATTCTCTGGAATAAGGCTCTGCATTGTAGATTGTCAACCACCCAGACTTGGTTGCTAATCCGTTATTTCCCAATATTGCGGTTTCTGGTTCTAAGGAATATTTTTGTTTCTGTGTTGTCATTACGCTGCTCTCACTATGTAGTTAAATGCGATATTACGGGGACGTACTCTAAATGTAGATAATGAAACTGCACCAGTAGGATTTAATGGGGTCGAAAAATATTGGCCGCTCCCGAATTCTGCTTCCTCAAAATCACTAGCCATAATTTCTGATGGATAATTACTTGAAAAACGATTAATAGGAGGAGATACCAATAATCCTATATTTGCAGAGGCTGCATGGGTGTAAAGATTAGGTAACTTTGTTGAATTCTGGTGGGATAATATCTCCCTTCCTGAATCAATACTTCTCCCATTATCCCAACCTCGAATAAATTCACCACGTAGATCAGGGAGTGTGCCAGAGGGATACGCTTCCCCTAATTTAGGGTACATAGATTTGTCAAACTGCTGGCCACTACAAATAAGATAACCTGCTGGTGCAGTTGGCTTAGACCACGGTAATGGAATACCAACAAGAATATCATCCTCTGTTAATATTTTACGTTTCCCCCTGAAGTTACCATTTTTATCAAAAGCATAAGTGGAAATGCTGAATGCTTCTGAATAACCCCCATACCCGAAAGAAAGCCCGCGAGCATGCTGAGGGCTATCAACGTTAGGGTGAGCTATATGAATTGCTAAATCACCCAAATTACCAATTCCATTAGGTCTTAAAAAACCTGAACGTCCCAAATGACGTGAATTAGGATCATCATAATAGTTTGCAGTTTTAGCTAATATATAACCTGATGTTTTTGTATCCGTATTCAATTGAATAAATCGACTGTCAGACTCTGATTTAGAATAATGCTCATTAGCTATTGCAACATAGCCGTTCTTTCGAGGGAGTTGAACAACATTTATATTTGAGGAGTCAGACTCACGATATCCTATTGCACAAAAAGAATCTGCTTCATGAGAAGTGGCTTCTATGAAGACATATCGACCATCGCTTTTTGTTAGTGACAAACTGGAATAATTTCCACCTGTTTTAATATTGTGATTGCCTGACGTGAATGATTCAGTTGAGTCCTTAGGAAGAGCATTTTTCGCCAAATTCACGGTTTCCACCAAACCAAGGTTTTTAAAAACTCGCCAATTCGTGATAATTTCAATAATAATAGTCTCATATTGGTATTAGGCAGGGTTACATATGGCAAAGATTGGCTATGTTCGGGTGTCAACAAATGACCAAAACAGTGATTTACAGCGAAACGCATTGATAAGTATAAATTGTGAGCAAATTTTTGAGGATAAAATTAGCGGAAAAACATCCAACAGACCAGGTTTAAAACGAGCTTTAAAACAACTTAAAAAAGGTGACACTCTGGTTGTTTGGAAACTGGATCGATTGGGGCGTAGCGTAAAAAATATGGTAACTTTAATTTCTGATTTAAGTGAACGCGGTATTCATTTTCAAAGCTTGACTGATAGCATTGATACCAGCACTTCTATGGGGCGATTTTTCTTTCACGTTATGAGTGCGCTGGCTGAAATGGAACGGGAATTAATCGTTGAAAGAACGAATGCAGGATTAATAGCGGCTCGTGCCCAAGGGAGAATTGGTGGTAGACCAGTGTCACTTTCATTCATTGAACAACAACAAGCAGCAAGATTGCTGGCAAAAGGCCACACACGGAAACAGTTATCATTAATTTACAACATATCGTTATCTACAATATATAAATATTTTCCAGTAAATAAAGTAAATTGTCGATCAAATTAATGTTTGCAGTGCGGCTAGTTAAACGTTTAATTTTGTATTAGTAATATCCAAGGCTAATTGGTTCTTAATTTATGCAAAATATATCAAGTTTCTTTATCTATGCAAAAAACTTCCGCCGCACTATACATACAATAAAGAAACAACGGAATAAGTTGACAATCAGCTATTGCTAGCAAAAGAGTCTATTGTGTATGAAATCCACTGCATCTGGACGTTTTTGGGTAAAGAATTGCCATCAGCATAGGATTTACACATCTAAGTAAATTAATTTATTTACAATTGAAAAGTGTGTCAGTACCTGGAAATCACCAGGTAAACGCGACCAATAAAGTTGATTTCATTAATTGCACAGTCAAAAGTTACGTCGTTATCACAAACTCGGATCTTACTGACTGGGATTTTTGTAATTTTTTTAATGCTGTGCATGCCCTCAATATCAATTAACCATAAACCATCTTGAACATCAGGTTCTTTTGTATCTAGCAAATACCAGGTTTTATTGTTATCGACAATAAGAGGTTTTTTTATTTCTCTGGCAATCAGTTGATTATCTAAAATCACTGGATCGTCATCGCTCAGCTTTCCACCAACCAATTTAACGCGTTGTATTTTCGGGGTAATAATGTTTTTTAAAGATTCCTTTTTCTCTTCTCCATCAGGGAACATTTCTCCTTGTCCTGTGCTTAGCCATAACAATGAAGCATTGGTTTCAAGGTTGCATTGAATAACCCAATCGGCTGGAAAGCTGTCCCTTAAATAACGGTTTGCCATTGTGCTTTTAGACACACCTAAATGGTCGCTCAATGCTTGACGTGATTTAAACCCATATGCACTAACAAGGCGTTCGATAGCTTGCTTTCCTCCACTATCTGCACCCATTTTTATCTCAGTTATGTTTTTTTTCATTGAAAGTACAGTTTGGTGAGTTTGCCGTCTCCACAAAGCCCTCTGATTAAGGGCTATAGTGATCCCAAATAAATTTATTAGATTCGATAGGGGATATTGCATCATGGGCATATAAATTTCAATCTATATACTTTGTGAAACTATGTCATCTAAATAAAGAGAAAAAATCTTCCAATCGATAAAATAAGAAAAACTTATTAATTACAATGGATTGTGATCGGAAAGAAACCTTTTTAACCATTAATTATTTCAATAAAAACAATAATTAATATATTAACACTATCAAATATAGTTCTCAAAAAAGATGAAAAATCACTTTAAATTTTTCTAATCAACGTGTACTGTTCTTATATACAGTTATGTTATACGGAGGTAAGTTTGTCAGTGGACTTTCTTATGGAATCAGTAATAGCGCAACGTATTAATTTTATAGCTAGAATGGCAACGAGCAGTGAATGTAATCATGCTGAAGATAAAGAACTTGCTTTAGTTTGGATTGCTGAGTTGTCGACACCACTTGCAAAACAACTTATTAACCACCACGAAACGCTTGAAGAATAAATGCGGCAGATAAATGTGGGAATTCTGTATGATAAATAATCTAAAGTTTCTAAGTTGATAATGATTGTATTGGAAAATGAGCTGAGAAATAGACTTTACCTATGAATTCTGCAAATTTTGGAAGATATGATTAATTATTAAATTAGCCACTGAAAAGTGGCTTCTTGCTTCTCATTTGTACTGTTTCCTTAACAATATTGTTTCATTGGTTCTCTCCCACTATTCAGCGCACCATAACACTTTAACTTACTGCCTATCTCAATAGGGCTATTTTATTTGCCATTTTGAACCTGGACAGTGCTCAAAATCCTCACGTACTACGTGTACGCTCCGGTTTTTCCGCGCTGTCCGTGTTCAAACTGCCTGCAACAATTACGCCTATTGAGATAGGCTCTTAACAATATTGACTAAATTAGAGGGGGTATACCTAATGAAAATAATTGCACAGCAGAATGATACTGTTGATGCTTTATGCTGGCGTCATTATGGTCGGACTCAAGGCATGACAGAACAGGTACTATTAGTTAACCCAGGCTTGGCCGAATATGGTGTAATTCTGCCACATGGCACAGAAGTTGAGATGCCGGAAATTATGACAGCTACAACGAAACCTATTTTGCAACTATGGGATTAAATATACCCATACTAATTTGATGGTTTTAAACAGAGTTATCACTCTATACCCAATGGATTTCAAGATGCATCGCGACGGCAAGGGAGCTAATCCCCGGGAGCATAATAACTATGTGACCGGGGTGAGTGAGTGCAGCCAACAAAGAAGCAACTTGAAAGATGACAGGTATATATCAGGAAATTAAACTTATCTATTTTGGCTAGATAAATAAACAGTTGAACTGGAACGTTATACTTAATATATAATCAAGCAGCGAAAATTTGAATTTTTTGAACTATTAGAGTCAAACTTTAACAAAAGAATTACCTAGTAACATAGATTACATAAAGGCCTTTCTCAATTACGGGAAGGGCTTTTTAATTTATGTTGTTATATTTTCCCTTTTCAAGAAACTTGTTTTGTCTTTCTTACAATTCCTCTTTGATGTTGGCAGCTGTCTTTGCTGGCATTCTTTCATACATAAATCCACAACCACCAAATGGCATTTTTCCAAACATGGATACACAACTAACAGAACTTTTGCGCTTATTGCGTAACCTGATCAGAACTGGTGTTGTTACCGAGGTAGATCATGCCCGAGGTATGTGCCGAGTCGCGACAGGTAATCTTGAAACCGATTGGCGACCTTGGTTGACAATGCGAGCAGGTCATTCCCGTACTTGGTGGTCTCCTAGTGTTAGTGAACAGGTTTTATTACTATCCGTTGGTGGAGAATTGACCACCTCCTTTGTATTACCGGCTGTATATTCTGATCAATTTCCAGCGCCATCAGCTTCTTCCGAAGCTGTCCATATAGCTTTTCCTGATGGAGCAGTAATGGAGTATGAACCGTTATCTGGTGCATTAAAGGTAACTGGTATAAAGACTGCTAAGGTACAGGCTTTATATTCCATAGATCTTGAAGCGACAAATATAAAACTAAAGGCATACAACGAAATAAAACTGGAGTCATATAACGAGATTAAACTGGATGCAAAAAACAAAATTGAATTGAAAGCACTCAACGAAATTGGGCTAGATGCAACAAAAGAACTCAAAATGAAATCACATGAAGTCAAGTGTGAAGCAGAAGAAAAAATCGAATTGAAGGCATCAGAACTGACGTTGAAAGGAAACACGAAACTGGAAGGTAATGTTGAAAATACAGGCGGAAAACTCAGTTCTAATGGTGTGACCTTACATTCTCACCAACATACCGGCGTTATGGCAGGCGGTGCGACAACAGGAGGCCCAGTATAATGATGTACCTTGGAATGAATCGACAAACCGGTCGTAGCCTGACGGATCTGGATCATGTACGCCAGTCTGTCAGCGACATCTTACTAACCCCCATTGGTAGTCGTTTAGCTCGTCGTACTTATGGTTCTCTGCTACCTGAATTAATTGACTGGCCACAGAACGCGGCTCTACGCCTGCAAATTATGGCAGCCACCTATACAGCTATTAGCCGCTGGGAACCGCGAATTAATCTGACAGCTATCACCATAAATACCCAACAAGACGGCAAAATGACAGTAGATATCTCTGGTCATTATCAGCTGTCCCCTGGGGGGGTTTCTCTATCTATCCCTGTGAGGTAAAACAATGCCGACCATTGATCTAAGCCAGTTGCCGCCACCTGATGTAGTCGAGCCACTGGATTATGAAAGCCTGTTGGCTGAACGTAAAGCCAAATTAATATCTCTTTATCCTGAAGAGCAACGGGATGCTATTACACGAACATTGGAATTGGAATCCGAACCTCTGGTTAAGTTACTTGAGGAAAATGCTTACCGGGAATTGATATTGCGCCAGCGGGTTAATGAAGCTGCTCGTGCAGTAATGTTGGCCTATGCAACCAATAGCGATTTAGACCAGTTAGGAGCGAACTATAACGTTACCCGAGCAGTTATGGAGCCTGATAGCACCTTCCGTGATCGCATCCAAAGAGCCTTCGAAGGGCTAAGTGTTGCAGGGCCAATAGGTGCGTATGAATATCATGCTCTTAAGGTTAATGAAAGTATTCATGCAAATAAAAGTGAATATAAAGGTGAATATCAAACTGTCGCAGATGTTTCCGTCATCAGCCCATCACCAGCCAATGTGACGGTGACTGTTTTGTCGCGGAAATGGAAATGGGAAAAAGATAAAGAAGACGAAGAAGATAAAGAGCATAGCGGTGTAGCTTCACAAGAGTTACTGGACAAAGTGATTGCGGCACTTAATGACGAAAACGTCAGACCAGTTGCTGATCGGGTAAAAGTGCAGTCAGCCAACATAGTGGAATATCAAATTGATGCTGTGCTTTATCTTTATCCGACACCTGAATCTGAACCTATCCGTAAATTGGCTCAACAAAATATGGATAAGTACGTGCTAGATCAACATAAATTGGGGAGAGATATTCGGTTATCTGCCATTTATGCTGCCCTGCATGTCTCAGGAGTACAACAGGTAGAACTGAGAGCCCCGACGAAGGACATAATTCTGTGTAAAGATCAAGCTCCTTATTGTACTGGTGCAAAACTGGAAATAGGTAAAACACAAACTGCTGATTGTTCCAAACCAAATCCAGGTTTGATAGTGGGAGGTTCTGATGAATGACCGCCTGTTACCAACAGGTTCTACGGTTTTGGAGTTGGCTGCTGCTAAGGCATGTTCACAATTGCAAAATATTCCAGTACCGCTTCGCCAACTCTGGAATCCTGATACTTGCCCTGAAGAGTTATTACCCTATCTGGCGTGGGCGTGGTCGGTTGATCGCTGGGACGAAAAGTGGTCGGTAAGCACTAAGCGAGACGTGATAAAAAACTCGCTGTTTCTACACAAACATAAGGGAACCATTGGTGCCGTCCGTCGCGTGGTAGAACCGCTTGGTTATCTCATTCAAATAAAGGAATGGTGGCTGAACAACGAAACACCGGGCACATTCCGGTTGGCGATAGGAGTACAGGAAAACGGGATCACCGAAGAAACTTTTTTAGAGCTGGAACGGCTAATTTCTGATGCCAAGCCTGTAAGTCGTCATTTGATAGGTTTGTCAATCAACCTGGATGTTAAGGGCGAATTTTATTGTGCTGCAACGAGTTATAGTGGAGATGACCTCACTGTTTACCAATATCTCCCTGATGTCATAACAACTAGCGACAATGCTCCTTTAGGGGCAGCAATTCATTTGATCGAGACAGATACATTGAGGGTTTCACCATGAAATACTTTGCAATTTTAACCAACCTGGGAGCGGCGAAACTGGCGAACGCTGCTGCTTTGGGGACAAAAGTCGATATTACTCACATGGCTGTTGGTGACGGTGGCGGTAAATTACCAGATCCTGATGTCAATCAGACAAAATTAGTTAATGAAAAGCGTCGTGCTGCAATTAATACATTAGGCGTCGACCCGGTAAACACCAACCAAATTATTGCCGAACAAATTATCCCTGAAAGTGAGGGTGGTTGGTGGATGCGTGAAATTGGTCTGTTTGACAGTGAAGGTAACTTGATTGCAGTAGCAAACTGTCCGGAAACCTATAAACCACAATTACAGGAAGGTTCGGGTAGAACACAAACTATCAGAATGATCTTGATTGTCAGCAATACGGATTCGGTAACGCTGAAAATCGATCCCTCTGTAGTTTTAGCAACTCGTGATTATGTAGATAGCTCTATTCAGAAACATGAAAAAAGCCGTAATCACCCAGATGCCACGTTGACAGAGAAAGGTTTTACAAAACTTAATAGTGCCATTAACAGTAATGATGAAACTACAGCAGCAACACCCAAAGCGGTAAAAGTAGCTTATGATAATGCTAATAGTAAATTGGCAAAAAACCAAAATGGCGCGGATATCCCAGATAAAAATGCTTTTGTAAAAAACCTTGGTTTATTGGAAAAGCTGATCCCGATAGGTGTACCACTTCCTTGGCCGACGGCTACACCGCCGGATGGGTGGTTACAATGCAATGGTGCGGCCTTTGATAAGTCGAAATTTCCGGAATTAGCCAAGGCTTACCCTGGTGGTAATTTGCCCGATTTGCGCGGTGAATTTATTCGCGGTTGGGATGACAAACGTGGCGTTGATCCGGATCGTACATTATTGGTATGGCAAGAAGGGTCTTATTTAGTACAGCAAGTTGATCAAGCTATTGATAATGTTGTTAACTTCTCAATTAATGAGCGTACAAAATTACAATGGGATACTCCCCAAAGTAAAGATATTCAATTAAGAGCTAGAGCTTCTGAAGATTTAATAACGACTTGGACTCCCAAGGCAGCTCATATAGGGGTATCAAGGCCACGTAACGTAGCGTTTAACTATATTATAAGGGCAGCATAATGAGCACGCCTGTACTCGAAGTGATTCCTGTGGGAATACCTCTTCCCTGGCCGATTGACATACCACCAAATGGGTGGGTGAAATGTAATGGGGCAATCTTTGATAAGTCTTTATATCCAAAATTAGCGGAAGCTTATCCCAGTGGTAGATTACCTGATTTACGTGGTGAATTTATCCGGGGCTGGGATGATGGACGTGGGGTGGATATCGGTCGATATCTCCTATCCTTTCAATTGGCAGATATTGCTCCACATAGTCACAGGATTGGACGGATGTGGTCCAACTCAAATGGTGGAACCGAGAAGGTGGGTACACCAAGCTATATTCTCAATAGTGTCTACCAAAACGTTAACTACGGCATTGATCCTCGCGGACTAGGCATCGCTATAGGAATGGGAGCGGGTGGTTTCGGTTATATGGATAATGCGATTGCTGCTTCAACAGGAATAGAAACACGTCCACGAAATGTGGCATTTAATTACATTGTGAGGATTGCCTGATGAATAAGGCTGTACTGGATAAAAATAATATTGCTATCAGTACCGGAAGTATCGTTGTGTTTAATTACGATGCGATTACGCTGGAATATTTAAACAGTTCTGATGAGTATCTTCCCGTTGGTGTCGGTCTTCCTGCTAATTCCTGCACAGACGCGCCACCTGAAAACCAAGGGGGATATGCCGCCTGCCGTTCATCTGATTTAACTAGTTGGCAAATTGTACCAGATTATCGAGGAAAAATAGCCTACGACACACAAACTGGGGAACAGAAGGAAATCATTAAACCTGGTGAGTTATCAGAAACGCTGACGTTCAAACAGCCAAGCACTGATTTTGATAAGTGGGACGGTGAAAGATGGGTAACGGACATTGAAGCTCAAAAAGCCAATCAGATTAAACAAGCAGAACAACAACGTTATCACCTTCGCCAACAGGCTGATGAAGCCATGACTTTATTACAATATGCTATTGAGACTGAGATGGCCTCAGACACAGAAAAAGCATTATTGCTTGCCTGGAAGAAATATGTGGTATTACTGAGCCGTGTTGATACTTCAATGGTTTCAGATATTGAGTGGCCACAAATACCAGAATAATACAATTATCAAGACCGAGCATTATTCTGTCCCCGGTCTTTTTTCAGTGATGACAGGCTATGTTAGCCTGTCGATTTTCGATGCTTTTGAAGTATCAACCTGGTTAAGTATGGCTAGGTATTTTTTCCATTCCAATAAGACCTGGCGCATTAGGTAAACACTTATTGATTAACCTAAAGAGTCAGAGTAGAAAAAGACCTGCGGTTTGTGAACGACAGGCCTATATTATTTATACCGGTTGTGTGGGCCACTCAATATCTGGTGCTATGGTGGGATTAATGCGGTTTGCTTGTATTCGGTATTTTTTCCAGGCTTTGAGCCGCTCTATCTCTTCCAGAGTTGCTTCATCTAGATCAACAGCATCCTGTAAGGGAGAAATAGTATTGCTGGCAAGGGCTAGCAATTCTTCTTTATGTCTCTCTGCTTGAGCAACTAACTCGCCCTTTGTGTACTTACGCGGAATAATAGCGCTATTTATATATTGCCATTTGCCAGAAATATCACAAGAATCAGGCAGATTACTTACCTCAGCTACACTCATTCCATCTGGGTTAAAAGCTGATACATCTCCTGATATAGAAGATTTTTCAAAACTCACTAATCCGTGAAATTTCCAACAGAATAGTCTCGTATTGGTACTAAGCGGGGGGTATATATGGCAAAGATTGGCTATATTCAGGTGCCAATAAATGACCAGAACGGTGGTTTATGAAAAAATGCGTTGATAAGAGTAAATTATGAACTATTTTCGAGGATAAATTTGTAGTAAAAACAACCAATTGAAGATTTAATTTTATACTATACAACAAGCATTTATGAGATTTCATTTTGCATAAAATATAAATTTTATTTATATTAAATTCAACTATGCTAACTCCATTGCCAAACAAAGTTTAGGTCAGTTATTTTCAAGATAATCAGAAGTAAAATTAAATATGGACAGTAAACCCGAAGTTATAAGCTGTGAGTTCTATCAATAAAACGCCCGAATTTTTTCTGGAATCGCTCAGCCAATTGCAAAGTAGGTATTAAAATACAACTACCCAGTAGTTTGGATGGATATCTGGCTTCATAATTTCGCCAAATTATAATAATATAACATTACAATGGCGTGATTTATTTTTATCAGCAACAAAATAATGATAAATTTTCTCAGCTCAAAAAAAGCCTCTGTACATTGAAAATACAGAGGCTTTTTTCAACTTCTTATTATAAAACGATTATTCTACGGTCACTGATTTAGCCAAATTACGAGGCTGATCAACATCAGTTCCTTTGATCAGAGCAACATGATAGGAAAGCAATTGCAGTGGTACTGTATAAAATATTGGTGCGATCAGCTCTTCAACATGCGGCAACGGAATAATCTTCATTCCTTCACTATCAGTAAAACCCGCGTCCTGATCAGCAAAAACATATAGCAATCCACCACGAGCACGTACTTCTTCGATATTAGATTTCAGTTTTTCTAACAGTTCATTATTCGGAGCTACAATGATAACCGGCATATCTGCATCAATCAGTGCCAGTGGGCCATGTTTTAATTCACCAGCAGCATAAGCTTCAGCATGGATATAAGAAATCTCTTTTAATTTCAGAGCGCCTTCAACCGCAATCGGATATTGATCACCACGACCAAGGAATAAAGCATGGTGTTTGTCAGAAAAATCTTCCGCCAGCGCTTCAATAATTTTATCTTTCGATAACATGCTTTCGATACGGCTTGGCAGTGCATGTAATGCATGAACAATTTCTTGCTCCTGCTCTGCATCAACACCTTTCAAGCGTCCAAGGTAAGCCACCAGCATCAATAATACTGTTAGCTGAGTTGTAAACGCCTTAGTTGAAGCAACGCCAATTTCTGCACCGGCTTTGGTCATCAGAGCAAAATCAGATTCACGTACTAAAGAAGAACCCGCTACGTTACAAACAGTCAATGATGTGAGATAGCCAAGTTCTTTAGATAAACGCAGTGCTGCTAATGTATCCGCAGTTTCACCCGATTGAGACAATGTGATCAGTAAGCTTCCTGAACGGCGTGCTGATTTGCGGTAACGAAATTCAGAAGCAATTTCCACATCACAAGGAATACCAGCCAATGCTTCAAACCAATAACGGGAAACCATACCTGCGTTATAGGATGTACCACAGGCAACAATCTGAATATGCTCTACTTTAGCTAATAATTTAGCTGCATTAGGGCCAAGTTCAGACAGATCTACTTGTCCATGACTCAAGCGCCTTTCCAAAGTGCTTTTAATTGCCATTGGCTGTTCATAGATCTCTTTTTGCATGTAATGACGGTAGATACCTTTGTCACCAGCATCGTACTGAATATTGGATTCAATCTGTTCCCGTTCAACCGGTTTGCCCTGAGTATTAAAAATACGCACAGTACGACGAGTGACTTCAGCGATATCCCCCTCCTCAAGAAAGATAAAACGACGAGTAACAGGCAATAGCGCCAACTGATCAGACGCCAGAAAGTTTTCTCCAACGCCCAAGCCTATAACCAAAGGACTACCCGATCTTGCAGCAATTATTGTTCCAGGATCACGGCTATCCATGATGACTGTACCATAAGCACCACGCAACCGAGGAATAACTCGTTGAATAGCTTCCAACAAAGTACCACCTTGTTTTTGTTCCCAATGAACAAGGTGGGCAATAACTTCTGTATCAGTATCCGAGATAAACTGATAACCGAGTGCAATTAATTGAACGCGTAATTCTTCATAGTTTTCAATAATACCGTTGTGAACAACAGCAATATAATCAGATACATGCGGGTGAGCATTTTTCTCGTTTGGTTCGCCGTGTGTAGCCCAACGGGTATGAGCAATACCTGTCCCACCAAGGACTGGCTGCTTACCAACCTCATCAGCAAGTACTTGTACCTTACCGACTTCACGCAGGCGAAACATATTTTTTTCGTTATCAACAACCGCCAAGCCAGCGGAGTCGTAACCTCGGTATTCCAAACGACGAAGTCCTTCAATCAGGATTTCTGCAATATCTCGTTGTGCTACTGCACCAACAATTCCACACATCAGTTTTATTCCTAAAAATAGGGCTGATGAAAGCCCTTTATATGTCAAGAGCCTGATTGTTTTCCGGTTTTTCCGGTCCCCGAGCCTGTAGAGTGGGGATTATTATTTTATTTTTTTTCTTTCACCGGGCGTTTCCACCCTTGAATATGTGTTTGTTTAGTTCTGCTTACAACCAGTTCATTTTCAGCGATGTTTTTTGTCACTGTTGTCCCCGCTCCGATTGTAGCGCCTTTAGCAACAGTCACCGGAGCAACAAGCTGAGTATCAGAACCAACAAAAACATTGTCACCAATAATAGTCTTAAATTTATTAGCGCCGTCGTAGTTACAAGTAATAGTACCTGCACCAATATTTACATCACGGCCAATGTCTGCGTCGCCAAGATAAGTCAAATGTCCAGCTTTAGAACCTTTACCCAGATAAGATTTCTTCATCTCAACGAAATTCCCTACATGGGCTTTTTCAGCAAGTTTAGAACCGGGACGCAAACGTGCAAAAGGCCCAACAGTACAACCAGTTTCCATTTCAGAATCTTCAACTATTGTATAGGGGCTAATAATAGAATCATCACCAATGATGCAATTCTTCAACACACAACCGGTACCAATCTGTACGTTATTACCAAGGGTTACATTACCCTCAATAATGACATTAGTGTCAATAACCACATCACGGCCATGAATTAATGTACCACGTAAATCAAAACGGGCAGGATCCAACAACATAACACCCGCTAGTAATAATTGTTCCGCTTGCTCAGATTGATAAATCCGTTCAAGAGCGGAAAGTTGAAGACGGTTATTTACACCTTCCATTTCACTCAAGCGAGTTGGATGCACCGCTTCAATTTTTCTACCTTCTTTATAAGCCAACGCAATCACATCAGTAAGGTAATATTCACCCTGAACATTGTTGTTATCCAATTGGGACAACCAACGTTTTAAATCACTACCATTAGCAACCAAAATACCTGTGTTTATTTCATTGATTTTACGTTGTTCTTCAGTCGCGTCTTTTTGCTCAATGATGCCCGTTACTTCTCCGTTTTCACGAACAATACGACCATAACCTGTTGGATTGTCCAAAATTGCTGTCAATAAACCGATACCACCCTCAGGTTTAACAGCGAGTAGGCGTTCAAGGGTATCTGCACCAATAAGCGGTACGTCGCCATACAATATTAAAATATCTTCATCACCAGCGAAATGTGGTGCTGCCTGCTGCATCGCATGACCAGTCCCTAACTGCTCTGCTTGTAATACCCAGTTCAGTGTTTGATCAGAAAGGGTTTGCTCTATCAGGTCACCACCATGTCCATAAACTAGATGAACATTTTTAGCCCCTAATGCCATTGCAGTATCAATCACATGCTGAACCATAGGTTTACCGGCCAGCAAGTGCAGCACTTTAGGGAGATCAGAGTACATGCGGGTTCCTTTACCCGCGGCAAGGATCACAACACTTTTTGCACTGTTAGACATAAGAAACCCGATAACTCTAATTTAAGAGAGAAAAGTAAACCTGTTTATAAGATAAATTACTACATATTTCGCAATACAAAAAAGCCAGTTAGCTCACACCAACTGGCTTTTTTATTTAACTGCCTGTATTACATCGCTTTTTTTGTTAACTCGATTACACGAAGTTTCGCAATCGCTTTAGACAATTCAGCTGATGCCTGAGCATAGTCAACATCACCGTGAGAATTACGGATGTGTTCTTCAGCTTTACGTTTAGATTCCAACGCCTTAGCTTCATCCAAATCTTTACCACGGATCGCAGTGTCAGCCAGTACGATAACGCCGCTCGGTTGTACCTCAAGGATACCCCCAGAAAGGTAAATGACCTCTTCTTCACCGAACTGCTTAACAATACGTACCATGCCAGGTTTTATGGCAGTCAGTAGCGGAGCATGTCCTGGGTAAATGCCCAGTTCACCTTCACTACCTGTCACCTGAATTTTCTGTACCAAACCTTCAAACATCCGGCTTTCAGCACTGACAACATTCAGATGGTAAGTCATTGCAGCCATGTCAACCTCCGGTCAGCCGTATTAAAGTTTCTTCGCTTTTTCCACAGCTTCTTCGATGGTGCCAACCATGTAGAACGCCTGTTCTGGTAAGTGGTCATAGTCGCCGTCTAAGATACCTTTAAAGCCACGGATAGTGTCTTTCAGGGAAACGAACTTACCTGGTGAACCAGTAAAGACTTCTGCAACGAAGAATGGCTGAGACAGGAAGCGCTGGATCTTACGAGCACGCGCAACTACCAGCTTATCGTCTTCTGACAGTTCATCCATACCCAAGATGGCGATAATATCTTTCAGCTCCTGATAACGTTGCAGGATAGACTGAACGCCACGAGCAACATTATAGTGCTCTTGACCAACAACCAATGGATCGAGCTGACGACTGGTAGAATCTAACGGATCAACCGCAGGGTAAATACCCAAAGAAGCGATCTGACGACTCAAAACTACGGTTGCGTCTAAGTGCGCAAAAGTCGTTGCCGGAGATGGGTCAGTTAAGTCATCCGCCGGTACATAAACAGCCTGTACGGAGGTAATAGAACCGGTTTTGGTAGAAGTAATACGTTCTTGCAGAACACCCATTTCTTCCGCCAGAGTTGGCTGATAACCTACCGCAGATGGCATACGACCAAGCAGCGCAGATACTTCAGTACCCGCCAAAGTATAACGATAGATGTTATCAACAAATAACAGAACATCGCGGCCTTCATCACGGAACTTTTCAGCCATTGTCAGACCAGTCAGCGCAACACGTAGGCGGTTTCCTGGTGGCTCGTTCATCTGACCATATACCAGAGATACTTTATCCAGTACGTTAGAGTCTGTCATTTCGTGGTAGAAGTCGTTACCTTCACGAGTACGTTCACCTACACCGGCAAATACAGAGTAACCCGAATGCTCAATCGCAATGTTACGGATCAACTCCATCATGTTTACGGTTTTACCTACACCCGCACCACCAAACAGACCAACTTTACCACCCTTAGCGAATGGGCAAATTAGGTCCATTACCTTAATACCGGTTTCCAGTAGTTCTTGAGAGTTAGATAACTCTTCATAGCTTGGAGCCGGGCGATGAATAGCCCAACGCTCTTCTTCACCGATATCGCCTTTCATGTCGATTGGTTCACCCAATACGTTCATGATACGGCCCAATGTCGCTTTACCAACCGGAACTTCAATTGGATGGCCTAAATCAGTGACACTTAAACCACGGCTTAAGCCATCAGAAGTACCCATTGCAATACAACGAACAACGCCGCCGCCCAACTGCTGCTGAACTTCCAGCACCAACTTAGCTTCGCCGTTTTGAACCTCAAGAGCATCGTATACTTTTGGTACGGTATCTTGAGGGAATTCGACGTCCACCACGGCGCCGATTACCTGGATAATCTTTCCAGTAGCCATCTTGAATCCTCTACGTAATTCATAAACCTAGCTGTTAAACCGCGGAAGCGCCCGAGACAATCTCGGTCAGCTCCTGAGTTATGCTGGCCTGACGAGCTTTGTTATAAACCAACTGCAACTCTTTGATCAGGCTACCACCATTATCAGTTGCGGCTTTCATCGCCACCATTCGTGCGGCCTGTTCACTAGCCAGGTTTTCAACGACGCCCTGATAAACCTGCGATTCTACATAACGACGCAGCAGTATATCTAGCAACGCCTTAGGATCAGGTTCGTATAAATAATCCCAGGATTTCTTCTTCAGTGTTTCATCATCTCCGGCAGGCAGAGGTAATAACTGAGTAATAGTCGGTTCCTGGGACATTGTATTGATGAACTTGTTTGTCACCACATACAGTTTATCCAGACGTCCCTCATCGTATGCCCGCAGCATGATATTCACTGGCCCGATCAATTCAGACAGTGAAGGGTTATCTCCCATGCCTGTTACCTGAGCAACAACGTTGCCCCCAACAGAAGCAAAGAAAGAGGTAGCTTTAGAGCCGATAAGCGCCAGATCACACTGGACACCTTTATCAGACCAGTCTTTCATTTCTGAAAGCAGTTTTTTGAACAGATTAGTATTCAAACCACCGCACAAGCCACGATCGGTAGAAACAACCAGATACCCGACACGTTTGGTTTCACGCTCTTCAAGGTATGGATGTTTATATTCCAGATTACCTAACGCAAGGTGACCAATCACGCTGCGTATGGTTTCTGCATAAGGACGACTGGCCGCCATGCGATCCTGCGTTTTACGCATTTTGGACGCAGCAACCATCTCCATCGCTTTAGTGATTTTTTGCGTGTTTTGCACGCTGGCGATCTTGGTACGTATCTCTTTTGCGCCGGCCATTCCTGATTCTCCTCATTAACCAGACGGCCCATGTTTAATTAAACCGGGCCGAATAGTGTTACCAGGATTGAGTTGCCTTGAAGGAATCCAGCAGAGCTTTCAGCTTTGCTTCGATCTCTTCGTTGTAACCACCAGACTGGTCAATCTCTTTCAGAAGATCAGCATGTTCACGGTTGGCATATGCAAGCAACGCAGATTCGAAATCAATAACCTTAGCAATTTCGATATCTTCCAGATAACCACGTTCCGCAGAAAACAGAGACAACGACTGTTGTGCAACAGACATTGGCGCATACTGTTTCTGTTTCAGCAATTCAGTTACTTTTTGACCATGATCCAACTGCTTACGGGTTGCATCATCAAGGTCAGAAGCAAACTGAGAAAACGCTGCCAGTTCGCGATATTGAGCCAGAGCAGTACGAATGCCCCCAGACAATTTCTTAACGATTTTAGTCTGAGCAGCGCCACCTACACGGGATACGGAAATCCCTGGGTTAACTGCTGGACGAATCCCCGCATTGAACAAACTAGATTCCAAGAAAATCTGACCATCAGTAATTGAAATAACGTTTGTTGGTACGAATGCTGATACGTCACCTGCCTGAGTTTCAATGATAGGCAGGGCCGTCAGAGAACCGGTTTTACCTTTCACTTCACTATTAGTGAATTTTTCCACATATTCAGCATTAACACGTGCCGCACGTTCCAGTAAACGAGAGTGCAGATAGAAAACGTCACCTGGGAATGCTTCACGTCCTGGCGGACGACGGAGCAACAGAGAAATTTGACGATAAGCTACAGCCTGCTTAGACAAATCATCGTAAACAATCAGCGCATCTTCACCGCGGTCACGGAAGTATTCGCCCATTGCACAACCCGAATATGGTGCCAGGTATTGTAATGCCGCAGATTCTGAAGCAGTTGCAACAACCACAATAGTATTGGCAAGAGCACCATGCTCCTCTAATTTACGAACAACGTTCGCAATAGTAGAAGCTTTCTGACCAACTGCGACATAGACACATTTTATGCCTGAGTCACGTTGGTTAATTATTGCGTCAATAGCCAGTGCTGTTTTACCCGTCTGACGGTCACCGATAATCAGTTCACGTTGACCACGACCGATAGGGATCATAGCGTCAACGGATTTATAACCAGTTTGTACCGGCTGATCAACAGATTGACGGTCGATAACACCTGGAGCGATCATTTCAACAGCAGAGAAACCATCATGCTCAACAGGGCCTTTCCCATCAATTGGCTCCCCCAGCGTGTTTACTACACGACCAAGCAGACCACGACCAACAGGTACTTCAAGAATACGGCCAGTACATTTGACCTTCATACCTTCTGCTAAGTCAGCATACGGACCCATTACAACCGCACCTACGGAGTCACGCTCCAAGTTCAAGGCGATTGCATAACGATTGCCAGGCAGTGCGATCATCTCACCCTGCATAACTTCGGCTAAACCGTGAATACGAATGATACCGTCGTTAACGGATACAATCGTACCTTCATTGTGAGCTTCACTCACTACATTGAACTGAGCAATGCGCTGCTTGATCAGTTCGCTGATTTCGGTGGAATTCAGTTGCATATGCTCCAGTCCCCTTAAGACTGCAAGACGTCTGTTAAGCGATCTAAACGGCCACGAATACTGCCATCGATCACCAAATCACCTGCGCGGACAACCACACCAGCAATAACAGACTTATCAATTTTGCAATTCAGCTTAACTTTGCGTAACAGACGTTTTTCCATCGCTACAGAAATTTTAGCCAGCTGTTGTTCTCTCAATTCGGTGGCAGAAATCACTTCAACATCAACGGTTGATTCAAGTGATGCACGCAATTGAATAAATTGCTGCAAAACTTCCGGCAATGCCAGTAAGCGACCGTTTTCTGCCATAACACGAATAAAGCTCTGAGCATGTTCATCGACCTGTTCACCGCAAATTGCGATAAAGGTATTAGCTAATGTTTCCGATGCCAATGAACCGGAAAGCAGCTCACCAACTTGCTCATTACGAGTCACCTCAGCTGTGAACGCCAGCATATTCTGCCATTGTTCAAGCGATTGTTTTTCCACAGCAAAGTCAAAAGCTGCTTTGGCGTAGGGGCGAGCTACAGTAGCGAATTCAGACATGCCCCTCCCTCCTTACAGTTCAGCGACCAGTTTATCAACGATGTCGCTATTAGCAGCTTCATCCACGGAACGTTCGATGATTTTCTCGGCACCTGCGATAGCCAACATAGCGACCTGCTTACGCAACTCTTCCCGAGCACGCTTACGTTCGGCATCAATTTCTGCCTGAGCTTGCGTTACGATTCTGTTACGTTCCTGCTCAGCTTCCGCTTTTGCATCATCAAGGATCTGGGCTTTTTGTTTATTAGCCTGTTCAATGATGACCTGAGCTTCCACTTTCGCTTTCTTCATTTGGTCGGTCGCATTGGCTTGCGCTAAGTCCAGGTCCTTTTTGGCACGTTCCGCAGAAGATAAACCGTCAGCAATTTCTTTTTGACGTTTTTCTATGGCCGCCATGATCGGTGGCCATACGAACTTCATACAGAACATAACAAACAAGACAAACGCAATGGCCTGGCCGAGGATTGTTGCATTAATATTCACAGCACAATACCTCTTTTCAAATTAATGAGTTGACGTAGTTTCAGATTATTTCTACAAACTACGCGACAGCAAACATTACGTACAAGCCAAGGCCCACAGCAATCATTGGGATGGCGTCAACCAGACCCATAACGATAAAGAACTGTGTACGCAGAAGAGGGATTAAATCTGGCTGACGAGCAGCGCCTTCCAAAAATTTACCTCCGAGGATGCCGATACCGATCGCAGCACCGATTGCCGCTAGGCCCATCATTACAGCGGCAGCCATGTACAGCAGATCCATATTCAGGTTTTCCATGACAGTCTCCAGTTTGTTTCAGTTAAAACACAGTTAGTTATTGTGGTAAAAAATTAATGTTCTTCAGATGCCATCGACAGATAAACAATCGTCAGAACCATGAAAATAAAGGCTTGTAACGTAATAATCAGTATGTGGAAAATAGCCCAAGGCAGGCTCAGTAACCACTGCGACCACCACGGTAACAGACCAGCTATAAGAATAAAGATCAATTCACCCGCATACATGTTACCAAACAGTCGCAGACCGAGTGATACCGGTTTTGAAAGCAGGCTAACGCCTTCCAGAATTAAGTTAATTGGAATAAATAGTGGATGATTAAAAGGCTGTAAAGTCAGCTCTTTTGTAAAACCACCAATCCCTTTCATCTTAATGCTGTAGTAGAGGATGAGGACAAAGACACCAATAGCCATCGACAAGGTAATACTGACATCTGCTGTTGGCACGACACGCAGAGCAGGTAAACCAAAGAAATGTTCACCGATATAAGGGAGAAAATCGATTGGCAATAAGTCCATCACGTTCATTAATAACACCCAAACGAACACTGTCAGTGCCAAGGGGGCAATAACCTTGCTCTTGCCGTGATACATATCACGAACGCTGTTATCAACAAAACCCATGATCAATTCTATAGCAGTCTGAAGTTTGCCAGGTACGCCACTGGTGGCATTAACCGCAACCTTTCTGAATACATACAGAAATAAAATCCCTAATACGACTGAGAAAAAAAGCGAGTCAATGTTCAACGTCCAAAACGTTGCAGAACCACCAGAGTTGGGATCGACCAACTCAAAGGTACGTAGGTCCAACTGAAGGTTATTCAGGTGGTGGCCTATGTAGTCCCTTGCAGTTGAAACTTCTCCTGATGCAGACATGATGCCTCTTACCCTTTTATTGTTGAAAACCTAACCGTTTATCACAGCAGGTGCGGTGATTTGCACAATCAGCACCGCTAAATAAGTTAAACCTAGTGGTGCAAACGCCGCTTTAAACACGCCTAAAGCAACAACCAGCACAGCTATTGTAATAATAACTTTCAACCCTTCGCCAACAGCGAAAGACCATGCAATACGTACAGAAACCTCTTCTTCTTTTGCTTTTTGAAAACTGGCAAACAGCATGAATATGGCATTAGGTAACCAACATGCTAACCCACCAGCAAAAGCAGAAGCGCCCCATTCTATACTTTTGGTACAAAAAGCCACACTGAGAACAACAAAAGTCATTAACTGCAAAAAAAGCAGCTTCAGTGCAATCTTACCGCTGTAAAGGGATACAGACATGACTTTTGTTTTCTCCCCTTGTACGCCTTGCATATCAGGTTTTGCTAAAGGTTGTATAAAACTGCCTTTGCTTAAGAGTGTCAAGTGACAAAAACGTGCAAATTATACGGGCCACCAAAATGAATTCAATCCATAAGTAGCGAAAAGGTGAACAATTATTTAAATTTTTTATTTTAGTGCCAGATTGCAAGCTAATGACTGTCCTGATTCCTTGTTTTTAATAATTTCATACATTTCAGACTTAAATGTGATTTAAATCACATAAATTTTTCATTTGTTAATTATCTTTAACATTCACAGTAAATAAAAATAAAATACATTAATAATAAAATCAATTGGTTAATTTAATTCTATACAAAAGAGTGATTATATTATGACTTAAATCACCAAGCTAATTTTTAGCTAGTTTAAAAAAGTGAATCTGATGAAAAAACGCTTTATCTGATTTTTAAAGGTTCAACTATCTTAATATCAAGATAACGTTATTTTCATGTAATAACTCGGTAAATTAAAGCTGAAACGAGGCAAACCATAATTAACGATGCTGACTACAGTATAATTGTGCTCAACATCACTAATTATTTATAACTTTATTGACAAATAACAAAATCAGTTTGATTTAAGGATAACCAAATGACGTTGCCCTTCCAGTTCAGGAACATCTAATTTAATAACCGAATCGATAGAAATTCCAAAAGGCAACATAGTCAGCTCCTCTTCTGGAAGCACACCTTTAAGTGCATAGAAACGCCCATGAATAGGCTCAGGCAAATGACTGCACCAAGAGACCATATCTTGTAACGAAGCAAAAGCACGGCTTATTACGCCATCAAAAGGTGGTTCAGAAGAATACGCTTCAACCCTGCTTTGTACTGGTTCAATATTTACCAAATCAAGTTCATGCTGAACCTGACGCAAAAATCTCGCCCTTTTACCTAAACTATCCAGCAATGTGAAATGAGAATCTGGACGAACAATAGCTAACGGAATACCTGGCAACCCTGGACCTGTACCCACATCGATAAAACGATGACCTTGCAAATAAGGGCTGACAACAATACTGTCCATGATATGACGCACCAGCATTTGCTCTGGCTCACGTACCGACGTGAGATTGTAAGCTTTATTCCACTTATTGAGCATATCAACATAGGCTACAAGCTGCTGTTTTTGCTGTAGCGACAATTCTATTCCTGCTTTGGTCAGCAACAATTCTAGTTTGTTAAGCATAATCAAGATCCTCTCAAGCACTGCGGCGCAATAATCCTTGTTTTTTCAACCACACAAGTAAAATTGAAATTGCCGCAGGTGTTACTCCTGAAATACGTGAAGCCTGACCAATTGAACTCGGTTTATGATCATTGAGTTTAGCGACAACTTCATTGGAAAGACCACTAATTTGGCGGTAATCGAGATCAACCGGTAATGATGTGTTTTCATTACGTAGCTGTTTTTCGATTTCTTCCTGCTGGCGGGCAATATATCCCTCATATTTGACCTGAATTTCAACTTGATCAGCGGCTTGTGGTTCTTCAAGACCTGGAGAAAACAGGGGCAATGAGGTCAAAAGTTCATAGTTCATTTCAGGACGACGCAGTAGATCTTCACCATTAGCCTCTTTCGACAATGGCATTTTCAATATATTGTTTATGTCATCAAGATTATTTGAATTAGGGTGAATCCAAATATTACGTAAACGCTGGCGTTCTTGTTCAACCATTTCCACTTTACGACAATAATGTTCCCAACGTGAATCATCTACCAACCCTAACTCACGGCCTTTTTCTGTTAAACGCAGGTCTGCATTATCTTCACGTAGCATCAAGCGATACTCGGCACGAGAAGTAAACATACGGTATGGTTCTTTAGTCCCTAAAGTACATAAATCGTCAACTAAAACACCAATATAAGCTTGATCACGGCGAGGGAACCAACTTTCTTCTTCTGAAGCGTAACGAGCTGCATTAAGGCCAGCCAAGAGTCCTTGAGCAGCAGCTTCTTCATAACCCGTCGTGCCGTTGATTTGTCCAGCAAAAAATAGACCGTGGATAAATTTACTTTCTAATGTTTGTTTCAGATCTCTTGGATCGAAGAAATCGTATTCTATTGCATAACCAGGACGAATAATGCGAGCATTTTCCATTCCTTTCATGGAGTGAACAATTTGCATCTGTACGTCAAATGGTAAGCTAGTAGAAATACCATTTGGATAGATTTCATTGCTAGTCAATCCTTCAGGTTCAAGGAAAATCTGGTGAGCATCACGATCTGCAAAACGCATGACTTTATCTTCGATTGAAGGACAATAGCGAGGACCGATCCCTTCAATGATCCCCGTATACATTGGGCTACGATCCAGATTATTGCGGATCACATCGTGGGTTTTTTCATTCGTATGGGTGATGTAACACGGTATTTGTTGTGGATGTTGTTTCACATTTCCAAGGAAAGAGAATACTGGAGTTGGATAATCACCTAGTTGTTGTGTTAACTGACTAAAATCAATAGTTCTGGCATCAATACGTGGTGGTGTTCCTGTTTTCAATCTGTTTACACGTAAAGGCAACTCACGTAAGCGCTGTGCCAACGAAATGGCTGGGGGATCACCGGCCCTTCCACCACTATAGTTTTCCAAACCAATGTGGATTTTACCGTCAAGAAATGTTCCTACAGTCAAAACAACAGCTTTAGCTCTGAACTTAAGGCCCATGCGTGTCACTGCGCCAGTAACTGTGTCATTTTCAACAATGAGATCTTCTACAGGTTGTTGAAAGATCATTAGATTAGGTTGGTTTTCCAATGCCATGCGTACAGCTTGACGATAGAGAACCCTATCCGCTTGAGCACGTGTTGCATGAACTGCGGGCCCTTTACTGGCATTTAAAGTTCTGAATTGGATACCAGCTTGGTCAGTTGCTTTAGCCATTAAGCCACCAAGCGCATCAATTTCTTTAACCAGATGCCCTTTACCGATCCCACCAATGGCTGGGTTACATGACATTTGGCCCAAAGTGTCAATATTGTGGGTCAGCAATAAGGTTTGACGGCCCATACGAGCGGCTGCCATAGCCGCTTCAGTACCGGCATGACCACCACCGATAATAATGACGTCAAATTGTTCTGGATAAAACATGGTGATGAACCTTTAGTTATAAAAATGCTCAGTGTTGCATTAAGGGAGGAGAATTCTACTCAAGTTTCAGTGATAGACCAAGTGGGTGAGATCACCGGTAATTAAAAGAAGATCTTTTTTATTTAAAGATCTATTTATTAGATCTTTTATTAGGATCATGATCTTTTGTGGATAAGTTATTTTTCCTTAGAAAGATCATAAAGCTGTAAAGGATCATTTGTTGTGAATGATCCGTGATCCTACAAGGTATAAACTGGGATCTAAATCGGTAGTTATTCACAGGGTGATCATTGTCATATAGTTATACTATGGATAACTACGGGTTAACCCCGGCTTTTTAGATAAGTTATCCACAATCGTTTGCTGTTTTTTTGTTCTTATTAGAGTGCGTTTGCCCAATCTTTAACCCATTCTTCTGCTGGATCTTCGGGGATCTCATGTTGTTGAATATCAATTTCCAGACGATCACCGAGACGTTTAGCACCATTTTCTATCAATAGTTGGTCAAATGATCTTATTGCACCGCAAAAAGTATCGTATTCGGAACTACCAAGGCCAACAGCGCCAAACGTTACCTTGCTGAGATCAGGTTTTTGGTCAGAAATTTCCGCAGCCAATGGTTGTATATTTTCTGGCAATTCTCCTGCTCCATGTGTAGATGTGACGACTAGCCAGATTCCTTCTTGAGGAAGTTCATCTAAAGAGGGGCCATGTAGCATTTTAGTGGAGAAACCAGCATCTTCCAGAATTTCAGCCATATGTTCAGCTACGTATTCAGCACTGCCCATCGTGCTGCCGCTGATTAAGGTAATAGTGGCCATAGTGATCCCAACAGATTTCAAGAGCCGCTATTGTACGCTGTGAATCTATTGGGATCTACCTGTGGATAATGTGGTTATAACAAATTTTATTTTATGGCTTGATTGTTCGCATGATCGGGTTTTGTAAGGAGATCAGGGTTTCTGTTGATTGAATTTCATCGATAGTCTGTATTTTGTTGATAAGTACATCTTGAAGGGATTCAATTGAGCGGCACATAACTTTAATAAAGATGCTGTAGTGGCCTGTTGTGTAGTAAACCTCAACTACTTCACCCAGGTTGTCTAGTTTTTTCAGAGCTGATGGGTAATCTTTAGCACTCTTAAGAATAATGCCAATAAAGCAACACACATCATAACCAAGTTGTTTTGTGCTGATATCGACTCTGGTACCGGTAATGATTCCTGCTTGCTTCATTTTTTCCACGCGAACGTGAATTGTTCCCGGACTGACAGCAAATTTCTTTGCTAGTTCGGCATAAGGTGTACGTGCGTTGTCCATTAAAGCGTGAAGTATGTCACGGTCTAGATTATCGATCTGATAAATTTCTGCCATTTTCAGCCCCTTTTTTTAAGGAATTTTCATTTTTTAATCTTAAAAATGAATTTTATGAATCATAAAGTCTATTTTTATTAAAGTATATTGAATTTATCCCTCATTTTATTGCTTAATGTTTCCAACAGGACATCAGGGCCACCTAAAAAATTAGAGAATAACATTATGAAAAAGTCGTTTATTGAAAAGCAGCAACAAATCAGTTTTGTGAAATCTTTCTTTTCCCGTCTGCTGGAAAGCAAACTGGGTCTGATTGAAGTACAGGGGCCAATCCTAAGTTGTTTGGGAGATGGTATTCAGGACAACTTGTCCGGCCATGAAAAAGCTGTTCAGGTAAAAGTAAAAACTTTACCGGATTCAACTTTCGAAGTAGTACATTCGTTGGCTAAATGGAAACGTAAGACACTGGGTCGTTTTGGCTTTCAGCCTGAACAAGGGCTTTACACTCACATGAAAGCATTGCGTCCAGATGAGGATCGCTTAACACCAATTCACTCTGTTTATGTTGATCAATGGGATTGGGAAAAAGTGATGGGAGATGGGCAACGCTCACTTGCTTATCTTAAACAGACAGTAGGTAAAATTTACGAAGCAATAAAAGAAACAGAAAAAGCTGTCAGCAAAGAGTTTGGTCTGGCACCGTTCCTGCCAGATCAAATTCACTTTGTTCATAGTGAAACGCTTCTGAGCCGTTATCCGGATCTGGATGCAAAAGGCCGTGAACGTGCTATTGCTAAAGAATTAGGTGCTGTTTTCCTCATTGGTATTGGTGCGAAATTATCTGATGGTCAATCTCATGATGTGCGTGCGCCTGATTATGATGACTGGACGACACCAAACAGCGATGGTTTTGTTGGCCTAAACGGCGACATCATTGTCTGGAACCCTGTTTTGGAGGATGCGTTTGAGATCTCTTCTATGGGTATCCGTGTTGATGCAGAAGCATTGGAGCGTCAGCTAGCACTGACTAGTGATGAAGAGCGTTTACAATATGATTGGCACCAGGCGTTACTCAAAGGCGACATGCCGCAGTCTATTGGTGGCGGTATTGGTCAATCCCGTTTAGTGATGTTACTGCTGCAAATGAAACACATTGGTCAAGTTCAGTGCAGTATCTGGTCACCTGAAGTACGCGAAACTGTAGAAGATATGCTTTGATTCAAGTTAGTGACGCCATTTTCTCAGTAAACGGCTTTTAAGTCCGGTATCAAAGTGCCAGATATGATCGAATATCCGCATAATATCTGGCTTACCATATTGGGACATGGAGACCGCATGGAAGCGGTGTTGCTGATGCAGTTGCAGATTTTTTATCTGATGGATTAGTGAGTTTGGCAGACGCTGAGCAATGAAATCTGAGATAACAACAGCATCAGCATTTTTCCAACATTTTTCTTTCATTTTTTCTATTGTGCTTGTCAGACAAAAAGCGAGATCTGTCCCTCCTTTGAAAGTTTGGCTGAGAAAACGAATAGCTTGCTCCAGACCATCTGGTGAAGATAGTTCATAGTGCACAATTCCTGTCGTAAATAGCATGATATGACAGTTGCGATTATCAGCTAGAGCAATGCGTAACAGTGCTAAACAAAAGGCTTTGGCGCATTTTTCATTGAATTTCCCCATAGAACCGGAAGTATCTACACAAATAATAAATGGTCCTCGTGGTCTTTCTTCCTGGCTATAATAAGTGACTGGCCGTAATGTTGTTTTTTCTCGCCAGTTATCACCTTGTAAGCGATAGGTCAGGAGTTTTTTTTCCACTAATTTGCGATAAAACTCATATTCCAGATCTTCAATTCCTAATATCGCTAATTCTATTGGCAACAGGCGCAGAATATCATCACTTTGTCCGATACCATTTACCTGTTCAGGAACGGTATCGGGTGTTCGTTCGATTGTAGTAACTGGTTCGAAAGAATGGTTTTCTTGTGGTTTTGATTTTGCAGATTGGCTACGTCCAAGTAATTGAGCTAATTTTTTCAGTTCCGGCTGTTGGTGAAGAAATTCACTATAGCGGATCAATAACTGCTTATCATTTTGGGAATGATTTAACTGACTTTTGCTCATATCCCATAATCGTCCTGTTGCCCTATCATTTTCACTAAAAACAGGATCAAGATTACCGCTTAGTGTCAGCCTTTGTTGCAGTTCTGCCAGTAATTGCTCTTTTTCTTGCTCCAACAATTGCTTCTGGAAGGTTGTAGTTTGCAGGATCAAACTGATCCTCCATCGTTGAATAAATAGGGTTTGTAGTGTATTTGAATCAGCAATGGTGTTGGTTGCGAGTTTCTGTGCTTCTTCACTAAAAGGGGATTCAATTCGGTTCAGAGTTTCTAAAATATCGGGAAGTTTAAGGTAAAAATGATTTGTATTGGCAGACAGTACTTGTTGATATAACTGAAATTCTTCTGCTAGAGTTGCAGGAATGAGCGCTTCTTTAATCCTTTGCTGTAAATCGTGTTTCCAGCCAGGGATATCTTTTAGTAGTGCACGTTTCAAGCGAGGATGTTTTTCAAAAAAGATAGCTAACTGAGGTGAAGCTAAAAGCGTTAATATGATCTCTTCTATCATCTCTCCTTCGTTTATTGACAGTAAAAGATCAAGGGTTGTCAGACTAATCATTTAATTAGCTGCCTATTTTTATTTTCAACTGCTTAATTTTATCTGATAACTGGATAAAGCTTTGCTCTATCGTAGCAAGCCAATGACTTTCAATAAATAGACATGGCTGATGCTGATTAAACAGTTGGTGTTGGTGATGAATTTCTTGATTAACTTTTTCCAATCTTTCCAGCCACTCGTTGTTTTCTTCATTTTTCTGATGCTGATGATCTGGTAAATATAGCGTGGATGAACGGCGGCTAATATCAAAAATCTCTGGCTGATGTGCTGAATTAACTTCGGCTGCTATGTTTTGTGGAAAACCAATACCGTTCAGACGGGCTGATAATTCTCTGCCTTTGTTTATCCAGATAATCAACGCTTTTTTTTCCAATTCAATGAAATTGACTTTAATATCATGGAGATGAAGAGGTGTATGTAAGAATAGAATCAATTTTTCTTCATTGATATGATCGGGTAGCGAATATTGTATTTTACGTCCAAACAGACTGGTTTGTTTTTCCAGCTTTAACGCCTGTTGATCATTTTTATCCTGACGGGCTTGAGTCCATTGGTGATAAAGCGAATCAATTTTTTGAGATAATATTCTTTGCCGATATGCCTGTTCGGTCATGAGAGTATTCAAGTATTGGGGTAATAATTTAAAAGAGTGAAGATCATGCCACAGGCAATCTTTCAGTAATATTAAATCAAGAGATGATATCTCTTTTCTGCCATTGAAGAAAGCACTGGCTTGTAATAAATGAATGGCTTTCTTCCAGCGCCTGTCTGAAACGTAAGGTGAATGTTCTGTTGTATCAAGTTGCTGACGTAGATGATAAATAATATCAAAACAACTATCTGGTAGAACTATTTTATCAACCTCTTTTTGCCATTGATGGAATTCTTCGCTTGTTATTTGAATGTCTGCCGGAACAGGGTTATCATTTTCATTTTTGTGGCTAGTGAGTAACGCTCGGAAATTCTTCTTTTCTTGAATTTTATCCAGCCAGATACGAATTAGCATTCTGTCATAAAGTGCTTCCAGACTGTTATCTGCTTCAGGCAGCTCATTGGATGCTGTTATAAGTAATCGCATTGGAATTTTCTCTTCTGTATCCCCATTTCTGAATTTTCTTTCATTAATTGCAGTCAGTAGGGTATTAAGAATTGCCGGACCGGCTTTCCATATTTCGTCAAGGAAGACAATTTCAGTTTCAGGTAAATATCCGTTAGTTAGACGTTGATAACGTCCTTCTTCTTTCAGTGCCTGAATAGAAAGAGGGCCGAAAATTTCTTCAGGGGTTGAAAAGCGAGTCATCAGATATTCAAATGCTCTGGCATCACGAAACGCAAATTTCAATCGTCGGGCTATCAAACTTTTTGCGATGCCTGGAGGACCGAGTAGAAAAACACTTTCTCCACACAATGCAGCTAGCAAACATAAACGAATAGCCTGCTGTCTTTCATACAGACCACTTTCCAAATAATGACTTAAGCAAACTATTTTTTCTGTTAATAATATCATAATTCATACCAATATTATCTGTTGGATTAGATAAAACCTAATTAGCCTTCTCCATAGATTTTAATCATTATTTGTTGATGTAGACAATATTTACCTTAAAAATCGATTCAGCGTCAAATATTCAATAAGTTAACGTTTTTTTTTCGTTTCTTTTATTATCGAAACGTTTCGATAGTGATCACATTTTTGTATCACTAATGTTGCATTTTAAATATTACTTTCTATATTACTAAATAGCGAAACGTTTCGCTAATGGAATAAAAAAATGAAAAAAGGTGTATTACTTAATTCTGAAATTTCAGCCGTAATTTCTCAGCTAGGGCATACTGACCAGATTACAATTGGTGATGCTGGATTACCAATTCCTTCTTTAGCCCAGCGGATTGATTTAGCGCTAACCCAGGGAATTCCCAGTTTTATATCCGTTCTTAATGTCGTTACACAAGAAATGCAGATTGAAGCTGCATTCTTAGCTGAGGAGATCATTGACCATAATCCTTTGATACATCAATTAATATTAACTCAAATTAAAGAGCTTGAGAAACAGCAAGGGAATTCAATTACTGTAGATTATATTAGTCATAATATGTTGAAAGAAAAAACAAAACATAGCCGAGCGGTGATTCGCACAGGAGAGCATTCTCCTTATGCTAATATTATCTTTTGTGCCGGTGTGACTTTCTGAGGTGATTATGCTGCCTGTACTGGAACTAAAAGGAATTAGTAAATCTTTTCCCGGTGTCAAAGCATTATCTGGCGCGGCACTACGTGTTTACCCGGGTAAAGTGATGGCTCTGGTAGGGGAAAATGGTGCAGGTAAATCCACGATGATGAAAGTGTTGACTGGAATATATACCAGAGATACAGGCACGGTTCATTACCTAGGAAAAGAAGTGATTTTTTCTGGCCCTAGCTCCTCTCAGAAAGCGGGGATCGGGATTATCCATCAGGAATTAAATCTTATTCCCCAACTGACCATTGCTGAAAATATTTTCCTGGGACGCGAATTTGTTAATAAATTCGGTGCGATTGACTGGGGAAAAATGTATCAGGAAGCCGATCGTCTTTTAAAAAAATTGAATCTGAGTTACAGCAGTCACCGTTTAGTCGCTGAACTTTCTATCGGTAATCAGCAACTGGTTGAAATTGCTAAGGTACTGAGTTTTAAATCCAAAGTTATCATTATGGATGAGCCAACTGATGCGCTGACCGATACAGAAACTGAATCATTATTTCTCGTAATACATGAACTAAGATCTCAGGGATGCGGTATTGTTTATATTTCCCATCGTTTGAGAGAAATTTTTGAAATTTGCGATGATGTGACGGTATTCCGTGATGGACAATTTATTGGTGAAAAGTCGGTAAAAGAGCTAAAAGAAGAGACTCTGATTGAAATGATGGTTGGGCGAAAACTGGAAGATCAGTATCCTCGCCTGAATTTACCTCGGGGCAAAAAACGACTTGAGGTTAAGCAGATTTCTGGTTCCGGTGTGACAAATGCCAGTTTTTCTCTTTATAGAGGGGAAATTTTGGGTATATCAGGGCTAATGGGGGCTGGCCGCACTGAATTGATGAAAATTATTTATGGTGCGTTGCCAAAAACTCAGGGGCGAATCACACTGGATGAAACCCCCATTGTAATTCGTAACCCTCAGGATGGGTTAGCTTGTGGGATTGTTTATATTTCAGAAGATCGTAAACGTGATGGCTTAGTTTTGGGAATGTCAATCAAAGATAATATGTCTCTTACTGCCTTACGTTATTTCAGTAACTGGTTAGGTAGTCTTAATCATAAAGAAGAACAGAATGCAGTTAGTGACTTTATTAAATTGTTTAGTATCAAGACACCTTCAATGGGACAAGCTATAGGTTTACTTTCTGGTGGTAATCAGCAAAAAGTAGCTATTGCCCGTGGATTAATGACTAGACCAAAAGTTCTTATTCTGGATGAACCTACGCGTGGTGTAGATGTTGGCGCAAAAAAAGAAATTTATCAATTAATTAATCAATTCAAGAAAGAGGGGCTAAGTATTATTCTCGTTTCTTCTGAAATGCCAGAAGTGATAGGAATGAGTGATCGTATTTTGGTTATGTGTGAAGGCCGGATCAGTGGCGAATTTTTTGCTGAACAGGCAACTCAAGAAGTTTTGATGGCAGCGGCTGTAGGCAAACAATATGGAGCGATTCAGGAGTAATTCAGTATGAATTCTAATATACCACCGACATTTAAACGTTGGTTTACTAAAGAGTGGTTACTGAAACAAAAGTCACTGATTGCGTTACTAGTGCTGATAGCCGTAGTTTCTTCTCTTAGCCAAAATTTTTTCACTTTAAATAACTTGTTTAATATTCTGCAACAAACATCAGTCAATGCCATTATAGCCGTTGGGATGACATTGGTTATCCTGACATCGGGTATTGACCTGTCTGTTGGTTCATTGCTTGCGTTAACAGGTGCAGTAGCAGCTTCATTGGTTAGTACGGAAGTTAATGCTCTGGTGGCTATCGTGAGTGCTTTGGCTTTAGGTGCTGCAATTGGTGCTTGTACAGGAATAATAATTGCTAAAGGTAAAGTACAGGCATTTATTGCCACTCTAGTCATGATGTTGTTACTTCGTGGAATAACCCGTGTCTATACTGATGGTAGCCCAATAAATACAGGATTCAGTGATAATGCGGATCTGTTTGGCTGGTTTGGTATTGGCCGTCTACTGGGAATTCCTACTCCAGTATGGCTGATGTTGATAGTTTTTGTTATCGCCTGGTATATCCTGCATCACACCCGTTTAGGTCGTTATATTTATGCCTTGGGGGGGAATGAATCGGCTACCCGTTTATCTGGTATCAATATCGATAAAATTAAAATTATCGTTTACTCCTTATGCGGTTTACTGACGGCATTGGCAAGTATTATTGAAGTCGCTCGTCTTTCTTCTGCTCAACCTATGGCGGGGGGAGGTTATGAATTAGATGCTATTGCTGCCGTAGTACTGGGAGGAACTCGACTGGCTGGTGGTAAGGGATTAATTATTGGTACTCTGATTGGTGCACTAATCCTCGGTTTTTTAAACAATGGCTTAAACTTATTAGGTATTTCTTCTAACTATCAGATGATTGTTAAAGCAATTGTAATATTGTTGGCAGTTCTGGTTGATAACAAAAATGGTAAATAACCTCACCCTACAGGAAATAACATGATGAAAGTGAAGAAATTAGTAACAATTTTATCTGCTGTTGCGCTAAGTATGACTGTAAGTATAAATGCATTGGCGAAAGACACTATCGCGTTAGTCATTTCTACACTGAATAATCCATTCTTTGTCACAATGAAAGATAGCGCTCAAAAAGAGGCGGATAAGTTGGGCTATAACCTAATTGTGTTGGATTCTCAGGATAATCCAGCGAAAGAATTAGCTAATGTTCAGGATTTGACGGTACGTGGTACTAAACTCATGCTAATTAACCCGACTGACTCCGATGCTGTTGGTAATGCCATTATTATGGCTAACAATGCCAAAATTCCGGTCATTACTCTAGATCGGATAGCGAATAAAGGTACTGTTGTCAGTCATATTGCTTCTGATAATCGCTTGGGGGGTAAAATAGCGGGTGATTTTATCGCCGAGAAATTAGGGAGTGAAGCCAAAATTATTCAGCTAGAAGGTATTGCCGGTACTTCTGCTGCCCGTGAACGTGGTGAAGGATTTAATAAGGTAGCACAGGAACATAAATTCAATATGTTAGCTAGTCAGCCTGCTGATTTCGATCGTACTAAGGGACTGAACGTTATGCAGAACTTACTGACGGCTCATTCGGCTGTACAAGCTGTATTTGCTCAGAATGATGAGATGGCGTTAGGTGCTTTGCGCGCTTTACAAACAGCAGGTAAAAGCGATGTATTAGTTGTTGGTTTTGATGGTACTGGAGATGGTATCAAAGCTGTCCAACGTGGAAAACTAGGAGCGACAATCGCTCAGCGTCCTGATCAAATTGGTATCGTTGGTGTTCAGACTGCAAATAAAGTGCTGAGAGGCGAAAAAGTTGAAGCCGTCATCCCTGTGGAATTGGAGTTAGTTATTAAAAAATAAATCGGTATTTGTGCCGTTACTCATTGATGGTGGTGACGGCATAATTAAAAAGGAATAAATGTAATGAGTACAGCAAAACTTGCGGTGCTTGGCAGCATTAATGCTGACCATATTTTGAATCTTAAGTCATTCCCTCGTTCGGGGGAAACGGTGATCGGGGAACAATATCAAGTTGCTTTTGGTGGTAAAGGTGCTAATCAGGCGGTAGCAGCAGGCCGCAGCGGTGCTGACATTACATTTATTGCTTGTGTTGGTGAGGACGATATTGGTTTTCGTATCTATCAGCAGTTAGCAAAGGATAATATTAAAACTTCTGGCATTGAAGTGATTAAAGGAGAAACAACGGGTGTAGCGTTGATTTTCGTTAATCAGCAAGGTGAAAACGTTATTGGTATCAATGCAGGCGCTAATGCGGCGTTGACACCGGAATATTTCTATCGCTACCAAAATATTATTGAGGAAGCAGATGCATTATTGATGCAACTTGAGTCTCCATTGGAAACAGTGCAACTTGCTGCAACAATAGCTAAGCAAAATAATACAAAAGTGATACTCAATCCGGCGCCTGCCAGAAAATTATCTGATCAATTGCTCTCGCTGGTGGATATCATTACACCGAATGAAACAGAAGCTGAATATCTCACTGGAATTAAAGTAGAAAATGATTCAGATGCGGAAAAAGCGTCTCAAGTGTTGCATGATAAAGGTATTGATACGGTAATTATCACATTGGGTAGCCGTGGGGTATGGTTGAGTGAAAGCGGTCAGAAAGGAAAGATTGTTCCGGGATTTAAAGTTAACGTTGTAGATACTGTTGCGGCAGGAGATACTTTCAACGGTGCGTTGGTGACAGCATTATTGGAAAGAAAATCCATGTCATCTGCCATACGATTTGCTCACTCTGCTGCTGCGATAGCGGTAACCCGTCAGGGAGCTCAGCCTTCCGTCCCGTGGCGAAATGAAATTGAGGCATTTTTAACTGAACAGGATTAACAGTGGCTACAATGAAAGATGTTGCTCGTTTTGCAGGCGTTTCTACATCAACTGTATCTCATGTTATTAATAATAATCGTTATGTCAGTGATGGTGTGAAAAAGAAAGTTAACGATGCGATTGAGCAATTGAATTATGCGCCATCAGCGCTTGCAAGAAGTCTTAAAATCAAGCAAACCAAAACCATTGGTATGCTGGTCACAACCAGTAATAATCCTTTTTACGCTGAAATTGTAAGAGGGGTTGAACGAAGCTGTTATGAGCGTGGTTACAGCCTTATCTTGTGTAATACAGAGGGTGATGCCAAGCGGATGGATTACAGCATGGAAACTTTGCTGCAAAAGCGAGTAGATGGAGTGTTGATTATGTGTACTGAAAATCAACACCGCTCCTGTGATGTTTTGCGTCGTTATCCTCCTTTACCTATGGTTATGATGGATTGGTCTCCATTTGATATTGTCAGCGATGTTATTCAGGACAACTCTTTATTGGGGGGGGAGATAGCCACTAATTACCTTATTAGCTGTGGTTTTAAAAAAATAGCCTGTATTGCAGGTCCACAAGATAAAACACCCGCTAATCATAGATTGCAAGGATATAGAAAGGCAATGGCAAATGCTGGTCTTGTTATTCCTGAAGGCTATGAAATTTACAGTGATTTTGAATTTGCTGGTGGTTTTGAATCAATGCAAAAATTGCTGCAACATCCTGAATCGCCGGAAGCTGTTTTTGCCAGCAATGATGCAATGGCTGTTGGCGCTTATCAGGCTCTGTACCAAGTAGGGCTTTCTGTGCCGGATGATATTTCCATCATTGGTTATGATGATATCGACTTTGCTCCTTATATGATCCCACCGTTGACAACCATTCATCAGCCAAAAGATGAGCTAGGAAAGCTTGCTGTTGATACTTTGCTTTATCGGATGAATAATCCAGAAAGTGATCCTAAATTGCTAGTATTAACTCCAACACTGATTGAGCGCAGCTCAGTTTCTGTTCTTAAGTGTTCTTTTTCTTAATCATGTTATCTCCATCTTCCTTATGTAATAACAGGAAGGTAGAAGAAGCGAGTAAAGTTATTATTCCTACGGTAATAAAAGTACTGTGAAAATGATCAACAGTCGTTCCATAATGCATGGATTCATAGAAACGGAGAATAGCGGCACTTACTGCAACACCGAAGCTAATAGATAACTGCTGAGTTACAGCTAATAAACTATTTCCCGAGCTGGCATTATTATCGGTCAGATCAGCGAGAGTAATGGTATTCATCGAAGTAAATTGAATGGATACAGCCATACCCAGTAAAAATAGTGGAATAGCCAAAAGGACAGCGGACATTTCTGGTGATTGCAGTGAAAATTGAGAAATCATTAATCCAATAATGATTGTTATGCTAACCAGCGTCTTACGATATCCAAAGCGAGTTAATACATTAGTAACGAAAGATTTGGCTATAACAGAACCAATAGCTGTTGGGGCCATCACCATGCCGGCAATGACTGCTGAATAACCAAATCCAACTTGTAGCATCAAAGGAATTAGAAAAGGAATACAACCAGTTCCCAAACGTGTAACAATATTACCTATAATACCTATAGAGAATGTGCGAATGCGGAACAATTTCAGGCTGATAAGCGGTTGGGTTTGTTTTCTAGCATGCATCAGATAACCAAATAATATCATAAAACCACCGACCATAATTGTCAGAGGTATATAACTTGGTAACGTACTTTCCCCTAGTAAATCTAAACTGACAGAAACCATGATTAAACTCAGTCCAAAAAGTATAAAACCGAGAAAGTCAAATGAGCGTTTTGGCATTGTAAAATTAGGCATATGCTTTTTAGCATAAATAATCCCCAATAAACCGATTGGAATATTGATAATAAATATCCAATGCCAGGTAGCATAAGTGACTAATAATCCACCGAGCATAGGACCAAGAATTGGCCCTACTAACCCAGGCATGGTAACAAAATTCATAACGGGTAGAAGTTCGCTGCGTGGATACGCACGTAATAACGCAAGGCGGGCAACGGGCATCATCATTGCGCCACCAATTCCCTGAATTACACGGGAAATAACCAGAAAAGTTAAATTACCTGATAAGGCACAGGCAAGGGAGCCTAAAGAAAACAAGGATACAGCAAAAATAAATATTCGGCGGGTGCCAAAACGATCTGCTAACCAGCCGCTGACTGGAATTAGCAAAGCAACAGTCAGAATATAGCTGACAACAGCAGATTGCATCGCTAAAGGTGAATGTTCGAGGCTTTCAGCAATAGCGGGCAATGCTGTGTTGAGAATTGTTGCATCTAAGGCTTGCATAAAGAAAGCTATTGCAGCAATCCAGGGTAGCCCCGCCATATTACGAGCGGTTTTTACCATTAATAATCCTGCTTACTTTTATCCAGCCAATGTTTGGTTGGATATTAATCTAATTCACTACTATATAAGATCATTAGCGCTCTGTTAATAACTTTTGGTAAGCGAGAAGTGCGCTATGATTGTCACCTTTAACAATTCTTTCATGAGCTTCCAGTTGTACAATTTTATCGGAAATAATAGCTTCAAAGTGATTCTGGTAAAACAGATGAAATAGTTTGTCTACTTATATTACTTTAGTTTTGGAGTAATTATTGTCGATGTCATCAGTTTTTGTATGAAAAAAATACATAAATACAAGTTTTGTTGAAAAAAACCGCTAACGGCAGTTTTTTTTAAATAAATGCTTGCCAGCGTCAAAGAACGCCCTATAATGCGCCACCACTGACCGACACAACGCTGATAAACATTGTGAGGTCGGGCAGAGAAAAAGCTAATAAGCTCTTGACTCTGCGGGCGAAAGGCGTAGTATACGCAGCCCGGCTGAACGAGAATATCACGTTTTATTTCAGCCTGCTCTTTAACAATTAATCAGACAATCTGTGTGGGCACTCACAAGACCGTATCACAAAAAATACGTTTTAAAGTCTTGAAGAGTGAACAACAGTTAATTCATTACGAATTAATTTAGTAACGTTATTTTGGCAGGATAACGCGAAGGCAAGCGAGCAGCACCGAGACAGTACCTCAGTACGGCGAGGTGTAGCGCAGTGAAGCCGACAAAGTTAGCCAAACAAAAGAGCGTTAATCAGTGAGATTCTTTGAGCATCAAGCTTTGAATTGAAGAGTTTGATCATGGCTCAGATTGAACGCTGGCGGCAGGCCTAACACATGCAAGTCGAGCGGTAACAGGAAAGTGC
>NZ_JAJAFZ010000044.1:0-41277 GCF_025384895.1 Photorhabdus kayaii | reverse complement strand
TGCTTAGTGATGTGGAAATTTTATTATTAAGTAGAGATAAATTTGGTAATTCCATTATTTCTATAGCAGAAGGAGATTATTGCCTTTTTATTGAGGATAAAAAGGGAAATATAGAAGTAATAACAGAGTCTAGAGGATTAAATTTAGTAAATTTAGTACAGACAGATTTGATTTGGATTACTAATAGTTTGAAGATTGTTGGTAAGGTAGAGGGAGATAAAGCTTTTGATTTCAAACCTGAAAGCGAAGTTATTAAGAACTCACTAAAACCAGATAATTTTTCACCAATAAGAAATGTGTCCAGATTAAAGCCTGGTACAATAAATAAATTAACATTTGATGAACAGAGATATCTTCATTTGGAAGTTGAATATGTAATATCTCCTGTAGAGGAAAATTCTTTTGATATAAAAGAAAGTGTTCTTCTTGAAATAATTGATTCTGATTTGAGAAACTCTATTTCCCGGTTATCTAAAAATAATGAAACTATAGGTGTTCCACTATCAGGAGGGTTAGATTCGAGTTTAGTTACTGCTTTAGCATCAAAGTATTTTGATAAAGTAAAAACATGGTCTATAGGAACAGAATTAAGCAATGAATTTGAATTTTCTAAAATTGTTTCTGATTATCTTGGTACAGAGCACGAAGTTAAAATTCTTAGTGAAGATGAAGTTATATCAGGTGTAGTAAAAGCTATTTATTATAATGAAATATTTGACGGATTATCTTCTGAGATTCAATCAGGATTATTTAATGTTTATGAATTAGCAAAAGGAAAAGTTAATTCATTGATAACAGGATATGGTTCTGATCTATTATTTGGGGGTATATTAGACCCCGAAAAATCCTATATTGAACCAAATAAAATATTGTCTGAGCAAGTTTATAGAACTAAATGGACAGGAGAATTTTCAACTCATGGAGCAGGAAATTATGGGTTGAATGTTTATCATCCATTTTGGACTAATAATCTTATATCTTTATGTCATAATTTGGATCCATACTTTAAAATAAGAGATAACGAAGTTAAAAATATTTTACGAGAGTATGCAAATAGTATAAATATCCTCCCAAAAGAAATAGTGTGGAGAAAAAAAATAGGTATTCATGAAGGATCATCTGTTAATAAATCTTTTGCAACAATGATAGGAACTGAAGTAAATAACTATCAAGATAAAACAAGGTTTAGTTATTCTATATATAAAGAATTTTTGACAGGAAGATTGTCAATTGAGGAAGCAAATTCAACCAAGTTGTGTGAAATCATAAGAAGGAATTAGATATGGTAATAGAAAGAGATTTTAGCTCAATTAGGGTAATTATTCTTAACCATGAAAATAAGCATAATCCATTTAGTGAAAGTTTAGAAAACTCAATTAAAAAATCTTTAATTAAAGCTGATCAAGATGACAATGTTAAAGCCATTGTTGTTTATGGTGGGGAGAATCGTTCTTTTTCTTCAGGGGGAGATTTCAGTGAAGTTAAAAATCTATCAGGAGAAAGTGTGGAACGTTGGATAGATAGAGTGATTGATCTATATTGTGCTGTTTTAAACGTAAACAAACCAACAGTAGCTGCGGTAGATGGTTATGCTATAGGAATGGGATTTCAATTTTCTTTAATGTTTGACCAAAGAATTGTATCAAGTGAAGCTAAATTTATAAT
Source organism: Photorhabdus kayaii (assembly GCF_025384895.1). Classification (NCBI taxonomy): domain Bacteria; kingdom Pseudomonadati; phylum Pseudomonadota; class Gammaproteobacteria; order Enterobacterales; family Morganellaceae; genus Photorhabdus; species Photorhabdus kayaii. Next base: position 39,612 of record NZ_JAJAFZ010000044.1, on the reverse strand, counting down.
GCCTGAATTAAAACACGGTATTGGTTGTTCTGTAGGTGCAGCTATACTTAGTTTTACACATGGACATAATATAATGAAAAAAATTGTATTTGAATGCGAAGAGATTTCATCAGAAATGTGTATTGAATACAATATTGCAAATCAAGTAATAGATAAAGAAATTCTTTTAGAAACAGCAATAGAACGCGCTAATTTACTAGCAACATATCCGAAAACAGCATACTTAAACACAAAAAAATTTATGAACAAAAAATTCGTTGATATCTTGGAAGATAGCAGAAAAGAATCAAAATTAGTTCATAAAAATTCGTTTGGCTCTAGAGATTCTCAAAAGCATTTTAAAAAAGTACTTGGTGAGAAATATTAATAAGGATAATTAAATGAATAAAAATTTACAATGGTCGCCAATAATGAAGTCAGGTTTTGGTGCTAACATTAGTGCAGATGATTTTTTGAAAGTTTCTGCTGAAGAAATTAAAAATCTTCTAATGAGGCAAGGCTTTGTTGTAGTCAATAAAATAAACCTTAATGCTGATGAATTTCGTGATATATACAGCAAATATGGAACAATAGTTGAATATGCAGATGAAAAAATAGATGTTGGTTTTGGGTATCGTGATACATTAAAACTTGAGGGCGAAAAAGGAAAAGTTGTCACTGGACGTGGACAACTCCCATTTCATGCTGATGGTGGGTTATTGTTATCGCAAGTAGATCAGGTTTTTTTATATGCCGCAGAAATAAAAAACATGAAGTTTCGAGGAGCAACTACTGTTTGTGATCATGTTCTTGCATGCAAAGAAATGCCTAAGCATTTATTACATGTTTTAGAAAATGAAATTTTTGAAGTAAGGGTTCTGGAATATGGCTACTATGTAGATGTATCTCCTGCTGGATGGTTTCAAGTTCCTGTATTTACTGACCTTGGATGGGTGAGAAAAATGCTAATATATTTTCCATTCGATGAGGGACAACCAGCCAGCTGGGAGCCAAGAATTATTGGGTTCACAGATGAAGAAACAAAGAGATTTTTTGCTGAGCTTACTGAATTTATGAAAAATCCCCGCTATTATTATAAGCATTATTGGGAAAGAGGTGATTTAATTATAATGGATAACAGAAGAGTTATTCATGAAAGGGAAGAATTTGATGACGATAATATCGTTCGTCGTCTTTACCGTGGGCAAACTGCTGATATTTAAATTCCTCCCCCTTCATAGAAGGGGAGGTAAAAATAAAGTGACATATGAGTTGTTATAACTATAGAAATTACAAATAATGGCTAATAAAAAATCAAACAATAATAAGGTTTTTAAAGACGAAACATCATTGTATTCTAGATATAGTATATCAACCCTTTTTCTTAAGTTTTTTGTAACTTTATTGTTAACAAATAAAATCACAAAAAAAATTTCTTTATGGATGATGAGATTTATTTTAAATAAAAAAAATAAGTTTTTTATTAGGTTTTTAAATGGGGTTTATTTTGGTGGTGAAAGTATAGATGAAGCAAAGGCTAATGTGATTTTTCTATCAAAAAATAATATTCATAGCATATTAGATTATGCAATTGAAGGGAAAAACGACGAAATTTTCTTTGATAATGCGCTAGAGTCAACATTAAAATTAATTGATCTCGCTAGCAAAGAGTCCAATATACCATATGTTGCCATTAAGCCTTCATCACTAGGAGATATTCATCTTTATGAAGAAAAAATGAGAGGTTGGAATTTTTTTGGAGAAAAAATTAATTCTTGGAGTAGGATATTAGAACGTTATGAAAAAATATTTCATTATGCAGAAATTAAATCAGTTAAAGTTATGATTGATGCAGAGCAATCTTGGATTCAGGCAGCAGTAGACAAGATTGTCATAGATAGCATTATTAAACACAATAAAATATTACCTATTATAACATTAACAATACAATCCTACAAAAAAGAATCCATTGATCTTCTGATGTTACTACATAAAATTGCTATTGATAATAACATTAAAGTTGGTATTAAGATTGTTAGAGGAGCTTATTTAGAAGAAGAGATTAAAAATAAAGAAAAATCAATTGGAACATTTTTTTTAAATAAAGAAGAGACTGATTTAAATTATAATTATTTAGTTGAATACATATCAAAAAGAATTGAGTATTTTTATCCTTTTTTTGTAACTCATAATGAAAATAGTATATCAATCATATTAAATAAGAATGAATTAAAAAATAAATCATTTTGGATTGGACAATTGTACGGGATTGGAGATCATATTTCATCAAAATTAGCTTACAATGGTATTAGGACGTGTAAATATTTGCCATATGGGCCAATTGATAAATCATTGCCATATTTATTAAGAAGGATAAATGAAAATGCAGTGGCTTCAGATACCTTTGTTACAGAAAACAGAAAGATAATGAAAGAGATTATTTTAAGATTAAAAAATACGGGAGATAAAAATGGATGTCTTTAAATTAAAAATTGGAAATGATTCTTTTGATATATCATCGAATGAAACGATTTTGAAATGTGCTTATAAGAATGGAGTTAAATTAAAATATCATTGCGCTTCTGGATATTGTGGCAAATGTCAAGTAAAGCTTATTTCTGGTGAAGTTAATTTAGATCATTCTGGTGGAATATCTAGAGATAAAATATCTTCTGGATATATACTGACTTGCTGCTCATACCCGAAAAGCAACATTGAAATATAGGAAAAAAAATGAAATATATTTATTTGTTTTTATTTATAATAATGTCATCAAAAGCATATTCATTTGATAACATGAAACTCAGCTTTGTTGAAGGCGGTGATTTTTACGTTGGTAGTGTGTTTGGCGCTCAAAATTATGAATCTCATTCTAATGTTACATTAAATTCTTTTTATATCATGAAGAATGAAGTTACTTATTCAGAATATAAAGAGGTATATGAATGGGCTATATTAAATGGTTATGATTTTGATGATGGATGTAATGGGTCACATTATGAAGATTGTCTTCCTCCTGAGCAGGATGAAGGCAGGCATCCTGTGACTAGTATTAAATGGTTAGATACCATTCTTTTTTCAAATGCATTAAGTGAGAAATTAAAACTCACTCCAGTATATTTTCAAAAAGGAAATAAAATTATTAGAAAAAAAGACAAAAACTTAGAGATCTTTATAAATACAAACGCTAATGGCTATCGTTTACCTACCTTAAATGAATGGCATGTTGCAGCAAGGGGCGGAGAACCTGCCTTACGATTAGGAAGATATGGATACTATCACTCTGGAAGCAATGATTCTAAGAAGGTGGCATGGTATCCAGAGTTTAATACAAGTAATTTTGGAACACAGGTTGTAGGTAAATTATCTCCAAACGACTTAGATTTATACGATATGAGTGGAAATGTTTCTGAATGGGTCTATGATAGTTATGAACTTGGTACAGTTAAGTTGTACTATTTTTGTGGTGGAAGTTATCTTTCCCATGCAAACAGCTTATCCAGTTGTGATAACCATAGTTCAGGATATATTATGCCAGATGTTGGATTTAGATTAGTTAGGAGCTATTTAAATGAAAAATAAATTTTACCTTATTTTTATTTTACTTTTCTCGTTTGAGGCATTTTCTCATTGCGGAAATAAGGTAAATCTAAAGGATGGAATCAATCTTATAGATTTGAATGGTGATGGAAAAAAAGATGTAATTTTTTATGCCAAATTTGAAAACAATACATCTCATCCAAGTAACACATTAACTGTTTTTATAAAAAATAAAAATGGGAAATTTAATATAGTTCCACTCCCAAATGATACTGGTTTTACTTGGTTTGATTTTAAATTATCTGCTTCTGAAATAAAAATACAAGATTACGAGCTAGGGGTAAAAAATGGAGTTTATTATATTATTTTTTTTCGCAAAAAAAATAATGATGATGACATATTTGGAGAATACCCAGTAGAATTTATTAAATATGATATAAAATATAACAATGAAGTGCCTGGTATTTCAAATTATTATTGGGATTATACTAAATCCTATCTTACAAAGAAAAAATATAAAAATGTTAGTGATGCCATGACAGAATATAATATGGAGTGTAGTTTATGAAATTTTTTTTATTTTTTTTTTTTTGTTTTTTTATCTTTTTTTTGTCATTCAGGAGAAAATGAATCTTTTAGAAAAAAAATACAAAAAAAAATTGACGATAAAATATTATTATGCCTAGGTGAGATTGAATGGCCAGTATCAATTAATGAAGATTCTATATGGGCTAATGCGAACATGGAATCTCTTGTTGATGCTGGATTAGTAAGGTTGGATTTTAAAAGAGGAAAAAATAAATTATGGAATTTAACCAATTTAGGGAAAAAAGAATTTAATAAAAATGGTGATTTTTGTTACGGTAGAATGATGTTAAAAGACATTCTAAATATAAATTACATAAATAAAAAAAGAGGATTTATAGTTTTTAACTACTATGTACACTTATTACCTGAATGGGCTAAGAACAAATCAATAAGGTTTGCATATTCTTATCTAGATAATATTATCACAGGCATTGACAATGAAAAATATCAAATTGAATTTGAAAAATCTGACACTGGGATTATTAAAATAATAAGTGATCCTATTCAACTTGAAATTCTTTACTAATTTTAAGCAATAATAGGGTTCAGAAACAACGGAATAGTACACGCCGTTAAGTAACTATTTAAATTACAGCCTCAATTTTTCAGAAAGATGGTCTGTTGCTTGCGCTGGATCACTCTGTTGATTTTTCTGAGGCATAAATCCGATTTCTAGGTTATGTCCCTCAACTAAATTATGGCCTTAAGAAATAAGCAGATACAACCTAATTTCACCATAGCGTGCTGTCTTTTCATAACGGGTGGCGATGCGACGATGCTCTTTGAGTCGACCAATACATCTTTCTACAACATTTCTTCTTCGATACGTTTCATGGTCGAATTTAACCCGTCCATCTGACCACGCTTTTTCATTTGATTTATAGAGAATTATCACTTTTATTCCCTGACTTTTTAACCGGTTATAAGGGGAGCAATCACTCCCATGCTTCATCAGGAAGGTCGTAATGAGCCATAACATGTTTTTTCCGAAAGTCAGAGCCAGATAGATTATTCTATCTCAGCCTATTGCGGGACACAGCCTAATCATCAGCGGGCCTGTGAGTTAACAACGCTACACTCCCGAGAAGTCACTTTGGCCTTTCCTCGCCTTGAGAATAAAGGATTTTTAGTCTCATCAGGTGAGAAGCGTAATAAGTCTTATACATTGCCGGGTATGTCGTTACCAAGCCCTGAAGAACTTTTCTCTGCTGGAACAATAAATAATATTAATAATAAATTGGACTTACCCCATAAGGAATCTAGCTTGCCTCATTCATATTCAGGTATTCAAATCCACCGAGATGAGTTAGGGCGTCTTGCTCCTTCATCGTTTAGCCTGCCATTTATTGATGACTTAAAGTACATAACATCCGATTTAAGAGAAAAATTGCGAGAAATTGCTAAACCAGCTTATGAAAATCGTCGATTAGATCTAGAACAAATGCAATCGATTATTATGAAACTTTGTCAATCTCACTATATCCGTATTGATGTGTTAGGCATACTACTTAATCGTTCTGCAAAGAATCTCAGACAGCGCCATATAAAACCACTGCTTAATAAGCAGAATCTAATGATGGCATTTCCACAGACACCGAATCATCCCAATCAAGGATATACTGTCAAAGATGTATTACAGAAGGATTGATATTTCTTATGGTAGAACAATAGAGAAGTATTTAATTTATTTATACCCGTTATCTTTCAAGTTGCCTCTTTGTTGGCTGCACTTACTCACCCCGGTTACATAGTTATCTATGCTCCCGGGGATTCGCTCCCTTGCCGTCGCGATGCATCTTGAAATCCATTGGGTATATAGGATAAAACAACCAGCAGAAGATAGAAATAAAGTAGGTCGAGATTCATGACTTTATACTCTGCAATAAGTCGTTACTTGAATAAAATCAGCAGATTCACCGATTTTTATTTCAACATTTACGTCTTTGACTTCATTAATATTATTTATATGTGTGCCTCCGCATGGGATAGTGACTACCTTAGAGTCAATAGTCGATTTCCATAATCTAGTGTCATTAATCTCTTTTGATTTATATTCAATGGTTATTTCCGCACCCTGAGATAACCAATTATTGAGTGTGTTATTAACTTCTCTATTAATTTTATCCAGATTTTCAATTAATATATTTTTATCAAATCCTTTCTTTCTGAGTGATTTACCAAATCGATAAATATCAACGGATCGAAGCTCTGTAATAGAAGATTGGTAAATGGCGGCTTTATCTAAATTATAGTTTCCCAAATCATCGGTATCGTATACTTTGGACCATATATGATGTGTTGCTTTATTTAAAGCAAGGGACATAAAGTGGGCCATAGAGTGTGCAGCACTTACCTTATACCTTGTTTCATCGTTCACAGATAGAGTTACCGTTTTCCCTATGAGGTCTCTTTCTGAAATTCCGTGTAAATCAGGTAAGTAGTGTGCTGGCATAATTTTTTCTGGTGACGTTGCTTGTTTCGTTATTTCCTGGTCTATATATAAATGACCATCAATAAGGCCCGCAGTGTAAACTTTTGTCACAGCAAGTTCTTTATCGCCTATTGAAATTATTCCATTATCATGTAGTTGGTCTGGCCACTTATAGTTCTTCGGGTAGAATGGACTATCTTGGGTTATCAAAAGGGTGCCATCTTCGTATCTCATAAGCCCGATAATGTTGGATTCTAATGTCAGGGTCCCTAGCATAAATGAAGCTTCTGCTTTTAATAGTTGATCAATATTTATATCAGTAGTCATGTAACATCTCGCTAGTTATAATTTTGGGGCATCTATTGCTACCAGATTGTTTGTTAAGTTCATTCCCTAACAATAACTTAACAATTTGTTTTTATTTGAATTTTTATCTAATCAAAGATAGGGTTAAACAGTACCGATATGTATGTAACAGCTTTATTTATAGGTTATTTTAGGTATTGTTGCAAATGGAAAAGTCACATGTTTTAAATGTTTTGTTTACATGATCAATAGATATTTTCAGAGTAAAATCTGTTGATTAGTTATCACAATAATTTTTTGGATCAAAAAATAGACAATCGAACTAATGAGGTATATGATACATATACCTGATATCTGATAAGGGGAAATAAATATGGTTGCTATGGTAAGAATTAATATAGATCTGCCAGAAGAAACAATTAGAAAGCTCGAGATTTTAAAGGAGCGTTCTCCCGATAAGTCACGTGCTGCACAGATCCGGAAAGCAATAGATGCTTACCTTGATGCTAATATTTCAGAACAGAATAACAGTGCTTTTGGTTTGTGGGGGGATAAAAAATTGGATGGGTTGGAATATCAAAATAATTTACGCAAGGAATGGCAATGATTGCTATGAAGTCGTTATTTGATACTAATATATTGATTGACTATTTAAATGGATATGAACAAGCCGCGGAGACATTGAGAAAATATGGAAATAGTCCAGCTATTAGTTGTATAACATGGATGGAGGTTATGGTAGGAGCTAAGAAGCTGGACAAGGATAAAGAAAACGCAACAAGAATCTTTTTAGATAGCTTTGAGATTCTCAGTGTCACGAGTGACGTAGCAGAATGTGCAGTAGTTATCCGACATGAGAAAAAGATAAAGCTGCCTGATGCAATAATCTGGGCAACAGCTCAGCGAAATGGGCGGTTATTGATTACTAGAAACCCTAAAGATTTTAAAGATAATGCTGGTGTTATTCTTCCTTACGAACTGTCTAGCTCAAAAATAGATTAATATTTTTATAGACTTCTTCATGGTATAAAAGAATCAAAAGTATTGTTTATATAAGAATCTTAAAATGTTCGTGGTTAATTGCTCCAACAGGGAACATGAGGCAGTATTTTACACTGAATATATATAATATTTGGCTAATTTATGTGTCAATCAGGAATTGGAAAGATTGATATAACGTTGGAGGGAGAAATTGGATATAAATTCTACGCAATAAAAACCGCGAGAAAAGTTTTAATATTCTCGCGGTAGTCGTGTTTCCTAAACTGGAAGATCAATGATTTTCTGTGAAGAAAAATCAAATCTCAGTATGTGGTTTAGCATTTTCCGCTAACCATGCTGCAATGCGTTGCTTCTGCTCTTCTTTCAGCCACATACCCAGTTTGGTACGGCGCCAGATTGCGTCATCCAGTTCAACAACCCACTCATTATCGACCAGATAACGAAGCTCTGCTTCATACAAACCGTGACCGAAGGATTCACCTAGGTCGGTCAGATTACTGGCACCTTGCAGAATCAGTTCGCTGTTGCTGCCGTAAGTACGCGCATAACGTACAGCAACACCTTCCGGTAACCAGTTGTAACGTTTACGCAATAAACGGGCATAACCATCACGATCGCAGCCTTCCAAGTTACCACCCGGTAACTGACCATTTTTGGTCCAGGCTTTTCCGGCATTGGGATAATATTGCATGAGCTTTTCGGTTGCGTGTTCTGCCAGCTTACGGTAAGTAGTTAATTTACCGCCAAACACAGACAGTAATGGTGCTTTGCCCTGTTCATCATGAATGTCAAGGGTATAGTCGCGCGTAATTGCCTGAGGTGAATCGGATTCATCATCGCACAGTGGACGTACGCCAGAATAGGTCCAGACGATATCGTCACGGCTAAGTTGTTTCTTGAAGTGGTCGTTGTAAACTCTCAGCAGATAATTAATTTCCTGATCGTCAATCTTCGCTTCTTTTGGATCACCTTGATATTCCACATCGGTGGTTCCGATAATGGAAAATTCATCCATCCAAGGAATAACAAATACGATACGGTGATCTTCGTTTTGCAGAATATAAGCTTGCGGCTCATCATGCACTCTTGGCACCACAATATGGCTGCCTTTGATCAGGCGAATACCATAAGGTGATTTCAATTTCAGGCCATCGTCAAAAAATTCTTTAACCCAGGGGCCGGTAGCATTAACCAGACCTTTTGCACGCCAAGTATAGGTCTTACCTGTACGCAGATCTTCGGCTTCAACCATCCAACCCTCTTGTTCGCGCCATGCACGGGTCACTTTTGTTCGGGTACGGACTTCCCCGCCACGTTTTTTGACTTCTTGAGCGTTAAGGACAACTAAACGAGCATCATCAACCCAGCAGTCAGAATATTCAAAGCCACGGACCAATTCTGGTTTCAGAACAGAATTGGCACCGAATTTTAGCCCTTTACTGCCAGGTAGGCTGACACGTTTGCCCAAATTGTCATAGAGGAACAGGCCAATACGGATCATCCATGCTGGACGCAAATGTGGCTGGTGCGGCAGGCGGAAACGCATCGGAAAAGCGATGTGTGGTGCAAGGTTCAGTAAAACTTCACGTTCTGCCAGCGCTTCGCCGACCAAACGGAATTCATAATGTTCCAGATAACGTAAGCCACCGTGGATCAGTTTTGAACTGGCGGATGATGTGGCTTTGGCTAAGTCTTGTGCTTCCAGTAACAGAACAGAAAGCCCCCGGCCAGCAGCATCGGCTGCAATCCCGGCGCCGTTGATTCCGCCGCCGATCACAATCAAGTCTTTAGTCTCCATGCATCCCCCTAAAATGTTCGTAATAGTTCTTTAATGCTCGTTTTCGCTCAAGATTGTAATCAGAAATCGATCAATAGCCAACTATTTGCTAAGAAAAAACATGTTCACGTGATATAGATAACAAATATTACCTTATCCATATGATTTGTATGGTATTAATGAAGAAGCTAAAAGATGGTGTAATTGTGGAACGGCAAGGAGATAGGGGATAGTGCTATCCCCTGAATATAGAAAAAATTCTTAGCAGAGTTCGAGCTGCACGTTATGTTGCTCAATCACTTTCTGGATGCTTGGAGGGGGAAGTTGGTCAGTAAATAGATGATCAATGAGGTTCATGTTACCCAGATTAACCATAGCATTGCGGCCAAATTTAGAATGATCAGTGACTAACATAACACAACGGGAGTTTTCGATAATTGCGCGCTTTATGCGTACTTCATGGTAATCAAATTCCAGTAATGAGCCATCCATGTCAATGCCACTGATGCCGAGAATGCCGTAATCGAGCCGAAACTGGGAGATAAAATCCAGTGTGGCTTCACCGATAATCCCGCCATCACGGGAACGAATCTCCCCACCCGCCAGAATTAAACGAAAGTCTTCTTTTGTCATCAACAGGGTAGCGACGTTGAGGTTGTTAGTGACAATCCGCAGAGCTTTATGATTTAACAATGCGTGAGCAACAGCTTCTGGTGTCGTGCCAATATCAATAAACAGCGTTGCGCCATCCGGGATATGGCTAGCAACGCGTTGTGCAATACGTGCTTTCTCTTCTGACCACATGATTTTGCGATCGTGATAAGCAGTATTAACTGAACTTGATGGCAACGCGGCACCGCCGTGATGCCGCTGTATTTTGTTTTTATCTGCCAAATCGTTCAAATCACGGCGGATAGTCTGGGGGCTGACATTAAAGTGTTCAACCAACTCTTCAGTGCTGACGTAGCCCTGAAGGCGCACCAGCTCAACTATTGCATCATGCCGTTGAGTTTGCTTCACGATAGTCCTCTAAGTTTCTAAAAATGTCGGTTATTATTTTTGAATGTATGACGGTTATCCCATAACGCCATCAGTAAACCGATAATTAAACCGGAGAAATGGGCGGCGTTGGCAATCGATAGCCCAAATGCATCGAAGTATCCAACAATTAGCCAGAAGAGCGAAAAAGTCATCAAACCACGGGGAACACCGATACCACGTTCGGGCGCACGTTCACCGGTTAGCCAGACATAACCAATTAAAGCGTAAACAACACCAGAAAGGCCGCCAAAATGAGAACCACTGAATAATGATTGTCCCCAGCCGCTGAAAACAGCGGAAACAATCATAATGACAAACAGTTTTCCTGTACCGAGGTGCTTTTCTGTTTGTCCGCCAAGATACCACCACCACATGAGATTAAAGATGATATGCAGTAGTGAGAAGTGCAGTAAGCCGTGAGTGACCCAACGCCATAGTTCCATATGTTGGCTATCGTCAGGCCATGCCAGCCAGGACATCACCTGATCATCACCGGCGAATTGCATCCAGAGATAAACAACAATATTTAGGAACAAAACCGTGATGGTTAACGGACCTGCCTGACGACTTAAATATTGCCAATTTAGATTATTGTGGTACTTCAATGGGTGATTCACATCGCCGGATTGCCAACTGGCCGCTTGATAACGTTCATTTAACGGATCACGAGTAAATTGCTCCAGCTCCTGCTGAACCATAGTGAGCTTAGTGTCATCTTCCAGCCACAGCTCGACGTGTTGCCCATCGTGGCCGGGACGCATAGTCAGGTGTACCTGACGGGTTGCCATATAATCGATAAAGGCTTGCGCCAGACGCGGATTTGAAATAGAAATTACACGGATCATGAGGTGTTGTTATGCCGGATTAGGTAAGGAGTCAACAGCGTGAGGATAGTCTCTGCGCCAAGCTTCAAAACCGCCATTAATGCTGTAGACAGCTTCAAAACCCATGTTCAATAAATACTGAGCGGCACTCTGGCTGCTATGACCGTGATAACACATGACCATAACTGGCTGCTCGAAATTGGCCTGTAACATAAATGCATTCAATGTGTCGTTGGTTAAATGAAAAGCGTTACATGCATGACCCGCCCGGAAACTCTGTGGATCGCGGATATCCACCATAATGGCGGATTGATCCTGCCAGTGTTGATAAGCCTGTTCAGGGCTGATGGTTTGAAAATGTTCCATATATATTTTGACTTGCTCTTTAGAACTTATACCCGTTATCTTTCAAGTTGCCTCTTTGTTGGCTGCACTCACTTACCCCAGTCACATAGTTATCTATGCTCCTGGGGATTCGCTCCCTTGCCGTCGCGATGCATCTTGAAATCCATAGGGTATAGAGATTATCCAATTAGGTTATTATTGTAATCATGTTTTCCCGACGATTATCCGAGCGGGAAAATTTGTTATCAGTAATACGTTATCAATAATACGTTATCAATAATAAGAGTGTTCACCGCGTTGATGTTCAGTCAAATCTTTTACGCCTTTTAGTTCTGGGAACATGTTCAGCAACTCTTTTTCAATCCCTTCTTTCAAAGTGACATCAACCATTGAACAGCCATTGCAGCCGCCGCCGAATTGAAGGATAGCAAAACCATCATCCGTGATTTCCATCAGGCTAACGCGGCCACCGTGACCGGCTAACTGTGGATTAATTTGTGACTGCAAAACGTATTCCACACGTTCGACAAGTGGGGAATCATCAGAAACTTTACGCATTTTGGCGTTAGGGGCTTTTAATGTTAGCTGAGAGCCTAACTGATCGGTGACAAAATCAATTTCTGCTTCTTCAAGGAAAGGGGCGCTCAGTTCGTCAACGTAAGCTGACAGTTGATCAAATTTCAATTCAGTATCTGTTGCTTCAACAGCATCAGGCGGGCAGTAAGATACGCCGCACTCAGCGGTAGGTGTGCCTGGATTGATGACAAATACACGAATTTGTGTACCCGGTTCTTGGTTTGCCAGTAATTTGGCAAAATGAGCTTGTGCTGCTTCAGTAATATTAATCATATCATTTGCTCAATAGTTGACTGCTATAGTTGGTTATAATACGCCCATTCTCGTATTGACTACAAGGTTCGACAAATCGCCCAGACCTGTACTGAACGGGCGCCAGCACGAATTAACAAACGGGAAATTTCAGTCATGGTCGCGCCGGTGGTGATCACATCATCAAGTATGGCGACATGTTGTCCCGCAACGGGGCCACAAAGCTGAAATGCTTTCCTGAGATTAATTTTACGCCGTGCTGCCGATAAATTTCTTTGTGGTAGTGTAGCATGCGTCCGCTGTAGAAAGCTTTGCTGGTAATCGCATTGTAGCCATTCTGATAGCTGTTTTGCCATTAATACACTTTGATCAAATCCCCTTTTCCAGCGCCGGCGTCGATGCAGTGGCACACTGAGCAGAATGTTGGGTTTATACCATCGTCCATCACGATAGCCTTGTTGCCAATGTAGCAGAAACAGGCGTGCCAGAACTGACGCAAGTTGTGGGGTGCTGTGATATTTATAGCGACGAATCAGGCCACTCAAGGGTGGGCAATAATCGGTAATCGCTATCATATTCTCCCATAGAGGAGGTTTTTTGAGGCAGCGTCCACAAGGCAGTGAAGGGAGTTCTGAGGGCAGAGCGCAACATGGACACATGTTTGTCAAACGTTTCAGCCGCTTGTGGCAAAAGCTGCATACTCCATGATGTGGAAACCAAAGAGGCTGATGGCATAGCCAACAGTACCCAACCATTGTTAGCATAGGCTTCTTCCTTGATGGCAAATAAAGTTGAGAATAACAATGGCTGATCTGTTTTGGCAGACTTCTGCGGGAGATTCGCGTGATCTTGTGTTGCTGCACGGATGGGGGCTGAATGCAGAAGTTTGGCGTTCCATTGAAATGCGATGCGCTTCGCATTTTCGTTTACATCTGGTGGATTTACCGGGTTATGGCCGTAGCCAGAAATATGGCCCGATGAATCTTGCTGACATGGCGGATGAAGTTTGGCGATATGCGCCTGAAAATGCGCTATGGCTAGGTTGGTCGTTGGGCGGTCTGGTTGCCAGCCGGATTGCCCTTGACCATCAGGATAAGGTTGTCGGATTAATTACCGTGGCTTCTTCACCGCATTTCAGCACAGAAAGTGACTGGCCGGGGATTAAACCGGAAGTCTTGAGCGCTTTCGAACATCAGCTTAGTGAAGATTTCCAGCGCACAGTTGAGCGTTTTCTTGCTTTACAGACATTAGGTACTGACAGCGCCCGTCAAGATGCGCGATTACTGAAATCTGTTGTGCTGGCGCAGCCGATGCCTTCTGTTGAAGTGCTGCATGTTGGCTTGGAAATTTTGCGTACCGAAGATTTAAGGCAGCCTTTGGCTGAGCTTACCATACCGTTCCTGCGGATTTACGGTTATCTGGATGGGTTGGTGCCAAAAAAAATCCTCAACATTCTTGATGAAAAATGGCCGAGTTCAGTTTCAGCCATGATGCGTCATGCCGCTCATGCGCCTTTTATTTCTCATCCAGATGAGTTTGTTGGATTGCTGACTGAATTTGTTAGTAGAGAAGCGCTGTGAGTTTGATGAGTTCTTAAAATAGTAAAGCTTCTCCCGCGTGGATGCGGTGATTCAATTAATTTTTTCGTTGCATAGTAAAAAGCTGCCGCTCTTGTCGGTGAATTGATGCTATAGCGGGCGTTGGTGCTGTTGGTGCGCATAATTTTTTGAGTGATTTTATTGGGAGCACATATCTGTGCTCGTTGCCTATAAATAGATGGCTTGCTTTGCTCATAAAAGTAATCTATTTTGATTACTTTTGGTGTGCATGTTAAGATAGTAAATTAAATGGATTAATTTTATGTTTTCAGCAAACATTATAAGAGCGGCGTTCAAGGAGCTTTCTAAGCTACCTGTTGGTCTCAAAGTTTCAATGATTGAAGCCATAGAAGAATTAGAAGCTGCTGGAACAGATTTAAAAGAGCCTAAAGTTAGAGACATTGGAAACGGGCTTAAAGAGTTAAGAGTGAGTGCTTCTGAGGGTATTGCGAGGGGATTTTTCTTTTTTGCAGTTGGACAACAGTTTTATGTTGTTCATATACTGCAAAAGAAAACCCAAAAAACGCCGAAGAAATCGCTCGATCTAGCAAACCAACGAATGCAAGAAGTTAAACGGAGTCTTAAAAATGTCTGATAATGATTATGATATTATCCCGTTTTCTGAAGCTAAAACGCTTCTTTTGGAAGACGCCGCGACTCTGGAAGCATATAACGATATCCAGATCCGTAAGGCGTTGATGAAACAGCTTAAAGATGCACGTAAAGCGTTACATCTTACTCAACAAGATGTTGCTCAGAAGATTGGCACTCAGAAGCAAAACATTAGTCGTATGGAAAATGGTAAGAGTGTACCAAATCTGGATACTTTAAGCCGCTACGCTGCCGCGCTTGGAGGAAGATTTGTTTTCCAAATGCCTGTAAATCAATAGACTGTATGTGTTTAGTTATGACTTATGACTCTTTGGACCCTTGCTTTACAGACATTAGGCACTGACAGCGCCCGTCAAGATGCGCGATTGCTGAAATCTGTTGTGCTGGCGCAGCCGATGCCTTCTGTTGAAGTGCTGCATGTTGGCTTGGAAATTTTGCGTACCGAAGATTTAAGGCAGCCTTTGGCTGAGCTTACCATACCGTTCCTGCGGATTTACGGTTATCTGGATGGGTTGGTGCCAAAAAAAATCCTCAACATTCTGGATGAAAGATGGCCGAGTTCAGTTTCAGCCATGATGCGTCATGCCGCTCATGCGCCTTTTATTTCTCATCCAGATGAGTTTGTTGGATTGTTGACTGAATTTGTTAGTAGAGAAGCATTGTAAGGTCGATGAGATAACAGATTTTTATTAGCGTGGTTTGAAAAAGTAAATCGTCCGCCGTGTGAATGCGGCGGTTCAATGTTAGTTCTTCTGACGATTAGACAAATCATAGGGATTCAATTTGTTACTAAGAAAGGCAAATTCTACCTTTTAATTCCATATATTTTCCTTGTCCCATCCTGCGGGTATTCCCATTGAATGAGTTAAAATACTTATATAACTGTATTTATTTATAAGATTTTTAAATTCAACTTCGAATTTTTCTGATGGGCTTATCAAAGTCTTAGACATTATTTTTAAAACAATCAATGTAGTATATACCCTATGGATTTCAAGTTGCCTCTTTGTTGGCTGCATTCACTCACCCCGGTCACATAGTTATCTATGCTCCCGGGGATTCGCTCCCTTGCCGTCGCGATCCATCTTGAAATCCATTGGGTATATATGTATTTAAATGATTTTTAAAGACAATAATGAAAGATATTCGGCGATTAAAAAACATAAGTTCCCTCACAATAATAAGATTTTTACTGTAACAGCTAATTTACATATAAAAAGATTATTGCTTATATTTAAATTCTCTCACGGTAAATAAGTAAATATCAACCTAAAGTTTAAAAAGGAGACATTATGGACTATCAACCTCTGGCCAGCTAATATAAAGCTTTAAAAACCAAGGATAGGTGTAAATATTTATTTATACCTATTATCATTTGGATGATAACTGATGAAAAAGTACATTAGTATAGGTGTCCACGAACTTGATACTTATCTTGATTACGCTATCTTAAGCATCATAGCTATATACAGCTTGCATGCTACTCCGTCCGAAATGGGGATATTGGGTGCTTGTTTCGCTGTTCCGTTTTTGGTGGCAAGTGGATTATTCGGCAAGCTGTTTGACAACAGAAATATATTAAGTTGGAGGACATTGCTATTCTTTATTAATGGCATTACCATGCCTTTCCTATCTGTAGCTGATCCAATTATATTTCTTTATGTCATTACATTAATCAAGACAACCTGTCGGTGTGGACTTGGAATATCAAACACAAAATTGAATGTAGATGATAATGAGTCTCAAAGATTTTATGAAATTTATGGATATATAATCAATTTTAGCAGAATAGTCATTCCCTTGTTTGTTGTATATTTAAACACGAATTATGGATTATGGTTTGTCCTGTTATTATCAATGACATTTAACCTAGTCGGTATGTTGACATCATACTTTGATGATACTTTTCGGCTTGATGTAAATGCAAGCGTAAGTTCTGCTGCTGTAGAACGTTTTTCATTCATACAGCAATTGAAAAATAAACCGGATTTATATTTACTTGTTTCGGCTTATACTTTGTCAAACTTAGCCTTTTTTCTTAGTAACGATATGCTCGGTATCTTCTTTGAGAGGATTGGGCAAAATGAAAGTAGCATAGGTTACATAATTTCACTTCTCGGGGTCGGTGGCATAGTAGGAACACGAGTTTCTGGTTGGTTACTTAAAAAATTGTCAGCCAAGAATGTTTTGTTATTTTCCATTATGATTAATTTTGTGGCCTTTTGGGGATTTGGTTTTTTAGACGCAAAAACACATCATTATGTCACATACTATTTGTTGGTTTTCCTTGTTGGTACGGCCTCAGGTGTCACATTTTTCGCAATTAGATACGGTGTAAGAAATGTTATTGGTTTTGAACACGTAGGGAAAGCTACAGGAGATATACAGAAGATTTCATCTGTAGTGGCAATTTTGATGCCAATTATTGGTGGGTATATTGCAAAACTCATCTCTATCGAATTCACTTTTAAATTAACAAGCATCCTGCTTGCGGTGACATTCCTATATTTTTTATTTAAAAAATATAAATTAATTGAGGAAAGAAATAAATATGTACAACCAAAATAAGCTTAGCAATATTGATTTTATCAATGCAAAACACTATGACTTGTACTTGAAAGGAAAAACCAAGTAAACATGGGATAGCAATCTTAACTGGGACTTGGCCGGGAAAAATTTAATCCCTGAGAATTTAAAGGCAGAAATCGATGCTGCCTTTGAGAAATTAGCGGCGGGCAAATCATAATTCTTATCTCGCCCAAGTAGCAAAATTGCGAAATGGAAGAAAAGAAAGCCGCAATAAGAGCTATACCTTATGGATTTCAAGATGGATCGCGACGGCAAGGGAGCGAATCCCCGGGAGCATAGAGAACTATGTGACCGGGGTGAGTGAGTGCAGCCAACAAAGAGGCAACTTGAAAGATGACGGGTATAAACGAAACGCATAAAACCAATACAATTAAATGATTAACATCCCCCAGCGATCCGATAAACCGCTGTATCACATTTCTGTGTTTCAGGGCATTGTTTGCAACTGCCGCTTAGGCAAGCAGTTGCATCAACTTTTTCCAATTTGCCCATCACTGTAAGTTGTTCAAGCATAGCGGCAATTATCTGTACGGACGCGCAAAGCTGGTGGCTCAACAGTTTGGCATCTGCCCGTCCATTCAGAGCAACGGCATCCCTTACTTGTAATAGGCTAATCATTTTCAATTCCTAGTGACAGTTTCCGCTGGAGCAGTGGCAGCTATTTCCCGGGTTGCTGATTAACTTCATCGTCACACGGCTGCGTGCCCGCCGTAGGAAGTAGAACACCAGTGCGTTAAATATGACGACGGTCAGAATGGTAATCAGGCCGCTTTGTGGATGTTGTGAGAAAGTCACCATCTGGTAAAACAGGGCTGAAATTGAATAAGCCACGTTCAGTCCCCACAGAATAGAGAATGTCATCCAGCCACGGCTTGTTTCGCGAGCAATCGCGCCCATCACCGAAACACAAGGCACATATAACAGAACAAAGATCAGATAACTGTAAGCTGAAATAGCGGAGCCAAATTTGGCGCTCATGGTTCCCATAGAACCGATATCCATCTCACCGTCACCTTTATTAGCTTCGATTGGGTTGGCAAGCACGCTCAGAGTGAAGGTATCTTTCAAACTATCCCAAGTTTCACCAACTGCATCTTTCAGTTCAGCAAACAGGTTGAACTCATCTGCATTAAACGGTTCATTAGCAATGTTTTCTGCGGTATACAGCGTATTGAGTGTCCCAACTACCACTTCTTTTGCCATTGCACCAGTTATCAGACCTACGGTTGCTTGCCAGTTATCAGAGTGAACGCCAATTGGCTGTAACACGGGCGTAATAGCCTTGCTGACTGAAGCCAGAGCGGATTGGTTGATGCTATCTACCGCCTTGCCAGAAAATGAGAAACTGTTAAGAGCGCCGATGAACATACTGGCGATAACGATCACTTTACCGGCACGGATGACAAAACCTTTCAGGCGTTGCCAGGTTTGCAGAAGCAGAGTTTTTAGATGTGGAATGTGGTAAACCGGAAGCTCCATAATGAATGGTGAGGCTTCGCCGCGCATAATGGTGTATTTCAACATCAGGCCAGTCAGAATAGCGACGACAATACCCAATATATAAAGGGAAAAAACAAAAGTTGCCCCATTTTTGCCAAAGAATGCGGCGGCAAATACAGCAAAGATGGCTAATCGTGCACCGCAAGACATAAAGGGGGCCATCATTATCGTGATCAAACGTTCACGCGGAGCATCCAGCGTTCTTGCCCCCATAATGGATGGGACGTTACAACCGAAGCCAACGATCAACGGGACAAATGATTTGCCCGGTAGCCCAAGAATTTGCATCAGACGATCCATGACAAATGCAGCCCGCGCCATGTAGCCAGAATCCTCAAGGAAAGAGAGGAATAAATACATCATGCCGATTTGTGGTACCAGCGGCAAAACTGTGTTGATACCACCACCGATGCCTTGCGCGAGGAAAACCGTCAGCCATGCTGGAAAGCTTAAGGTATGCCCAAGCCATTGAACCCCATGAATGAAAATAGCGACAGAACCACTGTCAAAGATAGGTTGTAGCGCACCACCGATATTAATTGCCAGCACGAACATTAAATACATAACCGCCAGAAAAATAGGTACGCCTAACCAACGATTAAGGATAATTTTATCGATTGCTTGGGTGAGCTTATTTGGCATGGCTTTTTGGGTATCAATCACGGCCATGCACAATGTATTGATGCTTTGATAGCGCGCATCGGCAATCAACAGTTCGGGTTCGTCATATTGCTGTTGTTGCAAGCGTTCCTTGGATTCAGCCAGCATTGAGGTAGCAAGACCGGAACGTTCCAGGCTGTAAATATCCCCTTCAAGCATTTGAAGCGTTAACCAACGGCGTTGTTGAGCATGAAAATTGTCTGAAATCGCACCAGATAACGTCTCAATTTCTTGCAACAGGCAATCAGGGTAGTGAATCAGTGACTGCCCGGAATTCTGCTTATGGCGGTCAATTGCCCGTTTCAGCTCATTTACTCCCGTTGCTCGGGTTGAAACCATTGGAATGATTGGACAACCCAGGCGCTGCTCCAGTTCGGCAATATTAATTTGGATATGCTGACTGTCAGCGATATCCAGCATATTAAGCGCAACGATGCATGGAATGCCTAATTCCAACAGTTGTAACGTCAGATAGAGATTTCGTTCAAGGTTAGAAGCATCTACGACGTTAATCAGCATGTCAGCATCACCGCTCAGGATATAGTGGCAGGCTATCTGCTCATCCAGTGATGTTTGCTCAGAAATCGTGGTTAGAGAGTAGGTTCCCGGCAGGTCAACTAACTCAATTTTGTGTTCCGCGGTGGTAAAACGACCAACTTTTCGTTCTACTGTAACGCCAGCCCAGTTGCCTACACGTTGTCGGGCGCCAGTAAGTTGGTTAAATAATGTTGTTTTGCCGGCATTGGGGTTGCCAATTAGGCCAATGGTCAGTGCTTTCATGTTCTTGGTGCCAGATTAAATTAAGAGTAACTGTTTCGTTGCTTGCAACGGATTATGCGTTGCATTGAACGCTGTCTAATGTGAGAAATTCCAAGTCTTTTTTTCTCAGAATCAGGCTGACTCTGCGAGTCTCAATTTGTATCGGATCACCTAAAGGCGCTAAGCGGACAACATGAAACGAAGAACCAGGCAACATACCTAATGACAGCAATTTCTGTCGGTAAGCCGGGCTGATCTTCGGAGAAAAACCAATGATCTTGTAACTATGGTCTGGAAGAAGTTGCATATAACCTTCCGGGATCTGTGGTAAGTAAGATATACCCGTTATCTTTCAAGTTGCCTCTTTGTTGGCTGCACTCACTCACCCCAGTCACATAGTTCGCTATGCTCCCGGGGATTCGCTCCCTTGCCGTCGCGATGCATCTTGAAATCCGTAGGGTATAATATCGAAAATTAGTCATACTCATTATTATGAAGTATGATTTGCATCCAATTCATAATAATTGTAAATGAGAATAATAACCAACATTAATTTCAATGTTAATCCTATTTTCATTTTTGGTGTTAATTTAATCACTTAGTCACTCAGAGTTGATATGAATCTGTGAGTTTGGATTCTTTCTGGCAGGAACCAAAAAACGTGCACTGCCGAAGCAGTGCATCTGTTTACAGTGATAGAAGTTACAGTGACAGGAATCTTAACGTTTTTTTCCAAATGCGGCAGCTAGCGCATCACTCATAGCACTGTTTCCGGCTGAGGTAGAAGAACGGGAAGTGTTACGGTTCCTGTCATTACGTTCAGGACGGCGGTCAGCTTGTGCACTGTTATTGCGGCGTGAGGGAGTTTCTCCCGGTTGCTCATCAAGACGCATGGTCAGAGCAATGCGCTTGCGGTTCAGATCAACTTCCAGCACTTTTACTTTAACGATATCACCCGCTTTTACCACGGTGTGAGGATCTTCTACAAAGCGATTGGACAGCGAAGAGATATGAACTAAACCATCTTGATGAACGCCGATATCGACAAATGCGCCAAAGTTAGTCACGTTAGTGACTGCACCTTCCAGCACCATTCCCGGATGCAGATCATTCATGGTTTCCACGCCTTCCGTGAAAGTCGCGGTTTTAAACTCGGGTCGTGGATCGCGGCCAGGTTTTTCCAGCTCTTTCAAAATATCGGTAACGGTTGGAACACCAAATCGCTCGGTGGTGAAATCCTGAGGTTGCAATCCACGTAATGAGGCAGGGTTACCCATCAATTCTTGGAGTTTCTGCTCAGTGGCCGCCAGAATTTTTTCCACTACCGGATAAGCTTCTGGATGAACGGTCGATGCATCCAGTGGGTTATCACCGTGATTAATCCGCAGGAATCCAGCACATTGCTCAAAAGCCTTTGGCCCAAGACGATTGACTTTTAGTAATTGTGTTCGGTTATTGAAACGGCCGTTCTCATCACGCCAGTTGATGATATTCTGGGCAATCATGCGGGTCAACCCGGCAACTCTGGTTAGCAGTGGAACAGAAGCGGTATTGAGATCCACGCCGACGGCGTTTACGCAATCTTCAACGACGGCATCCAATTTTTTGGCAAGCTGACTCTGGCTGACATCATGTTGATACTGACCGACACCGATGGATTTCGGATCGATTTTCACCAATTCGGCCAGTGGATCTTGCAAGCGACGGGCGATAGAGACTGCTCCACGTAGTGAAACGTCCAGATCAGGAAATTCCAGTGCCGCCAACTCGGAGGCAGAATAAACCGATGCCCCTGCCTCACTGACAATCACTTTTTGGGCTTTTATCTCTGAGAACTGCTTTTGCACATCCGCGAAGAAACGTTCTGTTTCACGGGAAGCTGTTCCGTTACCGATGGCGACCAGTTCCACTTGATGTTTGAGACACAAGGCTGCCACGCTTGCAGCAGCTTTAGCCGCTTGCCCGGTGTGTGGATAGATCGTGTCTGTGGCAATCAGTTTGCCGGTTGCATCGATAACAGCTACTTTGACACCGGTACGCAGACCGGGATCGAGCCCCATTGTTGCACGCATACCCGCTGGCGCGGCCATCAATAGATCTTGCAGGTTGCGGGCGAATACTTTGATGGCTTCATCTTCCGCTTTCTCTCGCAAGGTACTCATCAATTCAGTTTCAAGATGCAGCAATACCTTAACGCGCCAGGTCCAGTTCACTACGGCTTTACGCCAGCTATCTGCCGGTGCATTATTCAGGCGCAGATTAAGATGCTGCGTAATAATCTGTTCGCAATAGCTCTCTTTTGGTGGTTCATCAAACTGGGGATCAGCATTTAGCGAAAGTTGCAGTATTCCTTCATTACGACCACGGAACATAGCTAATGCACGGTGAGAAGGGACTTGTGCAATAGGTTCATGATGATCAAAATAGTCGCGGAATTTAGCGCCTTCTTCCTCTTTTCCTGCAACGACTTTAGCGACCAAATGGGCATTCTTCCATAGATAGTCACGTACTTTCGCCAATAACGCGGCATCTTCGGCAAAACGTTCCATTAGGATATAACGCGCGCCATCCAGAGCCGCTTTGGTATCAGCCACACCTTTATCGATATCAACAAAGGTAACGGCAACCTGCTCTGGTTCTTGCTGTGGATCTTGCCACAAGGCGTCCGCTAGTGGTTCAAGACCCGCTTCAATAGCGATTTGTCCACGAGTACGGCGTTTCGGTTTGTATGGCAGATAGAGATCTTCCAGCTCTGTTTTGCTGAGAGTTCCATTAATGGCTTCTGCCAGCTCTGGGGTCAGTTTGCCTTGCTCATCAATGGATTTAAGAATGGTCTGGCGGCGGTCCGACAGTTCGCGCAGATAACTAAGGCGGGTTTCAAGTTGACGGAGTTGGGTGTCATCCAGACCTCCGGTAACTTCTTTCCGATAGCGTGCGATAAAAGGGACAGTATTCCCTTCATCAAGCAGGCTAATCGCAGAAAGTACCTGTTGTGGCCGCGCTTGTAGCTCATTTGCAATAATTTGGCTCAGAGATTCATTCATGTTGCATTTTCTTCTGGTGGATAAGCTTCAAATATTCATAAAACCCCCTTTATACGTTCTGAGAGCAATAATTTCCAGTTTACGTCTAATCTTATTTTGACGAGTTACGCTATAGCAACCGCGATTGAACTCAAATGTGAAAAGTTGTCGCTGGAACCATAAGTGTGTTATCGGATTTGCTATGAGCTGTTTCTGAATATACGAATTAAATTAAAAGGACAGTTAGAATAGGAAGAACTTGAGTTTCATCGTATTGTCCCAGAAGCAGGTAACTAATGAATTACAAATCTACTTTTGACTTTCGTTAAAAATGGAGGGATTACTTAAAAAATTTATTTAATGGAATACGAACATGTTTACTTCCAGATTAACAATGTTGCACTTAATTATGTGAATCTACCCATTTTAAATTTTTTAATAGGCTAATTCGTATATTCGATTTCATTCACGTACCACAACACTTTTCCTGTTGGTGTATGAACGATTGCACTATCTCCAACTTCTTTTTTCAATAAAGCCCGGGCCATTGGAGAATCGATGGATATGTAGTCTTTGCGACCAAAAATTTCGTCGTACCCGACAATACGGAAGCGTTTAATCTCACCTTGATCATTTTCGATCTCTACCCATGCACCGAAGAACACTCGTCCATCTTGTTGAGGGGAATAATCAACACACCGCAATTCTTCTAAGCTTTTGGTTAGATATCGGACTCTGCGATCAATCTCCCGTAGCCTCTTCTTGTTATATTGATAATCTGCGTTTTCACTCCGATCACCGAGGCTTGCTGCCCAAGTCACTTTTTTAGTCACCTCTGGACGCTCTTCACGCCAGAGATAATCCAGTTCTTCCTTTAATTTGTTGTAGCCTTCGCGGGTTATCAGTTTAGTTTTCATTTTACGTTGATATATATAGATACCGTAGTTAACCTCATAAGTATATAAAACAGCCCATTTTGGTAGATGTCAAATTGAGACTCGGTTTTTAGTCATTAGTCAATAAATCCCGGCTGTTTTGCAAGATTAACGTATTAGTGACATTCAGGCCGTCGTTGGTTGAATAAATTTATCTTTATCACTGTTGATGGATTGAATCGGCTGCGTGGCAAGAGAATACGATACTCTCCCACTGTGGTGAACATGGATTAAAACGAGAGATAAAGGGTTAACAGACGGTTTCGAGTTAGCATTATCGGTAACAAGATTGCTTTACCTGTCTGCTCATTATGATATTTGGCTCTAATATTTATAACGTTCATCATATAATTTATGGTTCTGTGTACTGAATAGTATGTATGCTGTGAATCTTGCTGGTGATGAAACAGGCTGTTAAGGTTTAAGTGAAGAAAAAACAAGCGAAATTGTTTACTATAGTCAGGAAAGGTGACGAAAATTCGACCGTCGCGTGATTTCTTGTTCAAACGTTGGTGAGCTGAACATTATCGATCCAGATCCTCGTTAGTAAGGGAAAACCGTGGCGGGGGTAAGCAGATAATATGCAGCAAAGGGCATTTTTCGTTTAGTCTGCCTGATGAATTTAATCCCGCTAATAAATAGATTTCTATCGATTTGCCGGTCACCAGGGTGCTAATTGATGGATTGGTGGATGGCAAAATAACGGTAGAAATTCGATAGTTGACAGTGAATTACTGCGTTCTCATTGTCAGTAATAAACCACTAAATTAATCATTCGAATTAATAACTGTGGAAATAAGTCCTATTAGGAATAGTCTCAAAATACAGATATCTGATTTCTATCTTTGGGTTAATCTCTTTCAAAATGATAAATTTATCAAAGCATGTAGTGTTTTTTGGAGTTTGATAATGCAAGTAGATAACAAGATCCTTGTGGTGGATGATGATATGCGTTTACGAACGTTATTAGAGCGTTATCTGACAGAACAAGGTTTTCAGGTACGTAGTGCTGCTAATGCGGAGCAGATGGACCGCTTACTGACACGGGAATCTGTTAGCTTAATCGTATTGGATTTAATGTTACCAGGAGAGGATGGGCTTTCTGTCTGCCAAAGGCTGAGAAACCAAAGTAATCCGGTACCGATTATTATGGTGACGGCGAGAGGAGAAGAGGTAGATCGTATTGTTGGGCTAGAAATTGGCGCTGATGATTATATTCCGAAGCCATTTAATCCCCGTGAGCTATTAGCGCGTATCCGGGCGGTATTACGTCGTCAGGCGAATAAGTTATTGGGCCTACCGGCTGAGGATGATGCGATTATTAATTTTGGTAAGTTTAGCCTCAATTTGAGTACGCGGGAAATGTTTCAGGGAGATGAACATATTCAATTAACCAGTGGAGAATTTGCTGTATTGAAAGTACTGGTTTCTTATCCTGGCGTGCCATTGTCCCGTAATAAACTGATGAGCTTAGCGCGTGGCCGGGAATATAGCACAATGAAGCGATCGATTGATGTCTTGGTTTCACGTCTGCGTCGTGTGATTGAAGAAGATCCTACACATCCTCGTTATATCCAGACTATCTGGGGTCTGGGTTATGTCTTTGTGCCAGACGGAATTCGTGTATGAAATTATTGCGATTCTCCCCTCGCAGCACGTTTACCCATACTTTATTCTTGATTATGGCTATGCTGTTTATCAGTTTGGTAACCAGCTACTTGGTTGTTGTGAATTTCGTTATCATGCCAAGTTTGCAGCAGTTCAATAAGGTATTAGCGTATGAAGTTCGTACCCTAATGGCTGAAAAGTTGAAGCTAGAGGATGGCTCTTTTCTGGTGATATCGCCAGTAGTTCGCCGGGAGATTTATCAGGAGTTGGGTATTACGCTCTATTCTGAATCTGACGCGGAGATACAAGGTTTACGTTGGGCCAGACGTTATGATTTCCTGAGTGAGAAGATGGGCGAGTACCTTGGTGGTAAGGCTGATCTTCGTCTGGAGATAAACACAGATAGCCCTATACTTTGGCTTAATTCTTATCTGGCCCCCGATATTTGGGTCAGGGTTCCTTTGACTGAGATCGAACAAAATCAATTCTCTCCTATTTTCCGCTATGCACTGGCAATTCTATTACTGGTATTTGGTTGTGTCTGGCTTTATATCCGTTTTCAGAACCGACCTTTACTGGAAATGGAGTATGCCGCCAAGCAAACAGGTAAAGGTATTATGATGCCAGCGGTGCGGGAAGCGGGTTCTCTGGAAGTTCGTGCAGCTATTCGCGCATTTAACCAAATGTCCTCCGGGATAAAGTTATTGGAAAGTGACCGCACGATATTAATTGCCGGAGTAAGCCATGATTTGCGTACGCCGCTGACACGTATCCGACTAGCAACAGAAATGATGAGCAAGGAAGATGCTTATCTGTCTGAATCTATCAATAAAGATATTGAAGAGTGTAACGCCATTATTGAGCAATTCATTGACTATCTCCGTACTGGGCAGGAAATGCCAATGGAATTCTGCGAGCTGAATTCTATTCTCAAAGAGGTGATTTCCGCAGAAAATGGCTATGAGCAGGATATTGAAAACCATCTGTCTCTTAACCCAATAACTGTTAACGCCAATCCGATTTCTATTAAACGGGCATTGGCTAATATGTTGGTTAATGCCAATCGTTATGGTAACGGCTGGATTAAAGTGAGTAGTGGTCAGACAAATAAATTTGCTTGGTTTCAGGTAGAAGATAATGGCGCTGGCATCAAACAGGAAGATTTGCCACGGTTATTTCAGCCATTCGTTCGCGGTGAAAGAGCACGCAGTAGTAGTGGAACAGGGTTAGGTCTGGCGATTGTTCAGCGAATTATTGATGCTCATGACGGGAAAATTGAAATGGGTACCAGCCCTAAAGGGGGATTATCTATCCGTGCTTGTATTCCTGTCGTGGAAGATAATTTTTAACGGTTTGATAATCATCTCCTAATATTTGATTTTAATGGTGTGTGGAGATGACAGTTTTATGTCAGTCTCAGGTTAAGTTTCCATTACGCTGTCATAAAAATGTCATAATTAAGACATTTTGCTGTAATTAAATTGACCTATTTTTCCTCCTGCACCTTATTTTGATTTGACGAATATATTTCCTTGTTGATTCTCAATATCCCATTAGGAGGGATTATGAAACTGATGCGTACCATCATAGTCGGCATAATGGCAGCGACGTTTTCTTTGACAACCCTGTCTGTATTTGCTGCCACTAGCTTAACCGGGGCAGGTGCGACATTTCCCGCACCGGTGTATGCCAAGTGGGCGGATTCTTATCAAAAAGAGACAGGTAATAAAGTCAATTATCAAGGCATCGGTTCTTCCGGTGGCGTAAAACAAATTCTGGCAAATACCGTTGATTTCGGGGCTTCCGATGCCCCTTTATCCGATGAAAGGTTAGTTGCTGATGGCTTGTTTCAGTTTCCAACCGTCATCGGTGGGGTGGTACTGGCGATTAATATCCCGGGGATTAAATCCGGTGAATTAACATTAGATGGTAAAACTTTAGGCGATATTTATTTAGGTAAAGTGAAAAAGTGGAATGATCCAGCAATTACTCAATTAAATCCGGGAGTCAAACTGCCGGAGCAAGATATTGCTGTGATACGTCGTGCTGACGGTTCCGGTACCTCCTTTGTATTTACTAGCTACCTCTCTAAAGTGAATAAAGCGTGGCAAGAAAAAGTTGGCATGGGTTCCACCGTAAGCTGGCCTATTGGTTTAGGCGGTAAAGGTAATGATGGGGTTGCCGCATTTGTTCAGCGTCTGACGGGGTCCATTGGTTATGTTGAATATGCTTACGCTAAACAGAATCATCTGGCTTATACCAAATTGGTATCTGCTGACGGCAATATTGTTAGCCCGACAGGAAAAAGTTTCAGTGCCGCAGCGAAGAAAGCAGAATGGCATAAAACGTTTGCTCAGGATTTGACAAACCAGCAAGGTGAAAATGCGTGGCCGATGACTTCCACCACATTTGTTCTGGTTCATAAACAGCAGAAAAATGCAGTGAAGGGGGCAGAAATATTGAAATTCTTTGACTGGGCTTATGAGAAAGGCAGTAAACAGGCAAATGAGCTAGATTATGCAACCTTGCCCAAAGAGGTGATTGAGCAAGTTCGTGCGGCTTGGAAAACCCAGATAAAAGATAGCAATGGTAACGTCCTGTATTAAGTCGTGTTGATAGTGATTGTTTTAAATATCGATTATTTTAAATATCGATTGCTTTAAATATCGATTAAATTTGTCGTTTTAATTTCTCCCCCGTTTAAGGGGGAGTTAACCCCGAAATGAGAATAAGCTCTATGGCCGAACAAAAAACGGCAATGAAAGCACCCAGTAAAAATGGCGATATTATTTTCAGCGCACTGGTTAGGCTAGCTGCGCTGATAACTTTATTTTTGCTAGGAGGCATCATTATCTCGCTGATTATTGCCTCCTGGCCTAGTATTCAACAGTTTGGCATCTCTTTCCTCTGGCAGAAAACGTGGGATGTTCCGGCAGAGCGATTTGGCGCCTTGATACCGATTTACGGTACATTGGTTACTTCGCTGATTGCGTTGATTATCGCAGTGCCTGTCAGTTTTGGGATTGCCCTATTCCTAACGGAATTGGCGCCTAACTGGCTGAAACGTTCGCTCGGTATTGCCATTGAGTTACTGGCTGCCATCCCAAGTATTGTGTATGGCATGTGGGGGTTGTTTGTTTTTGCGCCGTTGTTTGCCACCTATTTCCAGCAGCCCGTCGGCAATCTCCTCGCCAGCATGCCAATTGTGGGCGAATTGTTCTCCGGCCCTGCCTTTGGCATTGGTATTCTGGCGGCGGGTGTCATTCTCGCTATCATGATTATCCCTTATATTGCTTCGGTTATGCGTGACGTCTTTGAACAGACGCCGGTGATGATGAAAGAATCCGCTTATGGTATCGGCTGTACTACTTGGGAAGTTATCTGGCACATCGTGTTGCCTTACACCCGAAATGGCGTGATTGGTGGTGTCATGTTGGGGCTTGGTCGTGCGTTGGGAGAAACGATGGCGGTGACTTTTATTATCGGTAACACCTACCAACTCGACAGTTTTTCACTGTTTATGCCCGGCAACAGCATCACTTCCGCGCTGGCGAATGAATTCGCGGAAGCAGAGTCTGGTTTGCATACCGCATCATTGATGGAACTTGGTCTGATTCTATTTGTGATCACCTTTATTGTGCTGGCGCTATCGAAATTGATGATTATGCGTCTGGCGAAGAATGAGGGGCGCTGATATGACAACCGTAGGCAGACAAAAGCCTATTGACGCCAATGTACGTAGCCGTAGCCGTAAACAGGCATGGCGCCGTCAAAAAAATCGCTTCGCTCTGCTGTTATCAATGGCGACCATGCTGTTTGGTTTGTTTTGGCTGGTATGGATTCTGTTCTCCACCGTCACCAAAGGTTTCGATGGCATGTCATTGGCGTTGTTCACCGAAATGACGCCACCACCGAATACGGAAGGTGGTGGTTTGGCAAATGCCATTGTTGGCAGTGGATTACTGATTCTGTGGGCGACGGTTATCGGTACGCCTCTGGGGATCATGGCAGGTATCTATTTGGCGGAATATGGCCGCCGTTCATGGCTGGCAGAGGTGATCCGCTTTGTAAATGATATTTTGCTGTCAGCCCCTTCTATTGTTGTCGGTTTATTTGTTTACACTGTCATTGTGACGAAAATGCAGCACTTTTCCGGTTGGGCGGGGGTGATTGCTTTGGCGTTGCTACAGGTGCCGATTGTGATCAGAACTACGGAAAACATGTTAAAACTGGTTCCTGATAGCCTGCGCGAAGCCGCCTATGCCTTAGGCACACCGAAGTGGAAGATGATTTCAGCCATTACGCTGAAAGCATCCGTATCCGGCATTATCACTGGTGTGCTGCTGGCCATTGCCCGAATTGCTGGAGAGACGGCGCCATTACTGTTCACTTCGCTTTCCAATCAGTTCTGGAGTACCGATCTGAGCCAGCCAATTGCTAACTTACCGGTTACCATTTTTAAATTTGCCATGAGTCCATTCTCCGAATGGCAGCAACTGGCGTGGGCAGGCGTATTATTGATAACCCTGTGTGTATTGCTGATTAACATTGTGGCGCGTGTGCTATTTGTCAAGAAAAAGCACTAACTGATATTTTCAACAGAGAGAAGTAAATGAGCATAGTTAATGATATCGCTAGCAGCAAAATTCAGGTCCACAATCTGAACTTTTACTATGGCAAATTTCATGCGCTGAAAAACATAACGTTGAATATTGCAAAGAACAAAGTTACCGCTTTTATCGGTCCGTCGGGTTGCGGTAAGTCTACATTACTACGAACTTTCAACAAAATGTATGAACTGTATGGTGAGCAGCGGACAGAAGGTAAAATTTTGTTGGATGGCAATAATATCCTGACTGATAAACAGGATGTGGCGCTGCTACGGGCAAAAGTTGGCATGGTATTCCAAAAACCAACGCCATTTCCGATGTCCATTTACGACAATATCGCGTTTGGTGTCCGTCTGTTTGAAAAACTCTCCAGAGCAGAAATGGATGAACGTGTTCAGTGGGCTTTGACAAAAGCCGCTTTATGGAATGAAACCCGGGATAAGTTGTATCAGAGCGGATACAGTCTATCTGGCGGGCAACAGCAACGTTTGTGTATTGCGCGTGGCATTGCGATCCGGCCAGAAGTTTTGCTGTTGGATGAACCTTGTTCAGCCCTCGACCCGATTTCTACCGGTCGAATTGAAGAGTTGATCAGCGAATTGAAATCTGAATATACCGTGGTGATTGTGACGCATAATATGCAACAGGCCGCGCGTTGTTCAGACCACACGGCGTTTATGTACCTTGGTGAATTAATTGAATTCAGTGATACAGACACATTGTTTACCACACCAAAAATGAAACAAACTGAAGATTATATTACTGGTCGTTATGGTTAATTACGGGGCATAACATGGACAATCTGAATCTCAATAAGCATATTTCTGGTCAGTTTAACGCTGAACTGGCACATATCCGTACCGAACTGATGGCAATGGGTGGGCTGGTGGAGGAGCAACTCTCCAAAGCCATTACCGCGATGCATAATCAGGATGCCGCATTGGCGCGTGAAGTGATTGAGGATGATCATAAGGTCAATATGATGGAAGTGGCTATTGATGAAGCGTGTGTTCGCATCATAGCTAAGCGTCAGCCAACGGCCAGTGATCTGCGGCTGATTATGTCAATTTCGAAAACAATCGCTGAACTAGAAAGAATTGGTGATGTGGCAAATAAAATTTGCCAGACGGCACTTGAGAAATTCTCACATCAGCATCAACCATTGTTGGTTAGCTTGGAATCCCTTGGCCGTCATACCATCCAGATGCTGCATGATGTGTTAGATGCCTTTGCCCGCATGGATCTGGAAGAAGCGATTCGTATCTATCACGAAGATAAAAAGGTGGATAAAGAGTATGAAGGTATTGTCCGCCAGCTTATGACTTATATGATGGAAGATCCTCGAACCATCCCAAGTGTACTGACCGTCCTGCTTTGTGCACGCTCTATTGAACGAATAGGTGATCGTTGTCAAAACATCTGTGAATTCATTTTCTACTATGTTAAAGGGCAGGATTTCCGGCATGTAGGTGGTGATGAATTGGAAAAACTGTTGACGAAAGATAACGAATAGCTTGCTAACCACTTGGTCAATAATCTGAATGCTGGTATTTTTACCGGCATTTTTTTTGCCTTATAATTGCTGATAGTTATAAATATAGTTATTTATATTATTTCATGCACTATAGTGAAATTGATAGCTTGGAATAATAAAGAATTAATTATTGTCAGGAGAGTTTAATGAAATCTCGCGTTCTTATTACGGCGTTATTGGCTGGGTTAACATTGGTTACTGGTGCTGCAAAGGCGGATAAACTGGATGATATTAAAAAAGCCGGCGCAGTGCGGATAGCTGTTTTCGACAGTAACCCGCCGTTTGGTTTTATTGACCCGCAAACCAAAAAACTGGCGGGTTATGATGTAGATATCGCAAATGCGATTGCGAATGATCTTGGGGTTAAATTGGTGTTGCGTCCAACTAACCCGGCAAACCGTTTACCCCTATTGGCATCAAAGAAAGTTGATTTGATTGCCGCCAACTTTACCGTTACTAATGAGCGTGCTAAGCAGGTTGATTTTTCAATCCCTTACTTTGCCACTGGGCAGAAATTTATTGCCCGTAAAGGGGTTTTAAAATCGCCTGAAGACATCAAAAACTTACGTATCGGTGCTGATAAAGGAACAGTACAGGAAATTACACTGCGTGAGCATTACCCGACAGCCAAAGTGATCTCTTATGATGACACACCTCTGGCATTTGCTGCGTTACGTAATGGCAATGTACAAGCCATCACTCAGGATGATGCTAAGTTAGTCGGTCTATTGGCTAATGTGCCGGAAGCCCAAAAAGCTGAATTTGAGATCTCTCCTTTTAGCATCACCCGTGAATATCAGGCAGTGGCTGCGGCGAAAGGACAAGAGCGCTTGGTTGAGGCGGTGAACCAAACTTTGCTGAAACTGGAAAAAGAGGGTGAAGCAGCGGAAATTTATAACCGTTGGTTTGGCCCGGAAACCAAATCGGCTCAACCGAGAGGTGACTTTAAGTTTGCGCCTTTGGAGCAGCAAACAGAGTCCTAATACTAATAAGTGATAAACCCTTGGTAACTAGCCTCGCCTGTTGTTGCGGGGCTTTGTCATTGGTAATACCGGGTAATTGTAAGATATGTTTGAGTTATTTGTTACAGAACAGTTGCTTGCTCCCCAATATTTGGGGTGGCTTTGGCAAGGTTTCCTGATTACGCTGTGGATATCCGCTTGTACCGTTGTCGCTTCCACCTTGCTAGGATTTGTATTGGCTGCTGCTCGTGATAGCCAATTGAAAATTCTCCGTTGGCCGGTAACCGCTTACACCACGCTATTTCGCAATACGCCTTTGCTGGTGCAACTGTTTTTCTGGTATTTCGCCTCAGGGCAAATACTGCCGCAAGAGGTGATGCTTTGGCTGAACACGCCTCATGAAATCAATCTATTAGGTCTACCATTGGCCTGGCCTTCATTCGAATTCCTGGCTGGATTTATTGGTTTGACTCTCTATTCAGCGCCATTCGTGGCAGAAGAGCTACGTGCTGGTATTCAGGGTATAGGGCGCGGGCAAAAATATGCAGCTCATGCACTGGGGCTCACTGGCTGGCAAGCAATGCGTTATGTGGTATTACCACAAGCGTTGAAGATCGCAACGCCGCCATTGCTAGGGCAATATATGAATATTGTGAAAAACTCGTCACTGACAATGGCAATTGGCGTGGCTGAGTTGTCATATGCTTCGCGTCAAGTAGAAACCGAAACATTGAAAACGTTTGAAGCATTCGGTGTTGCAACGGTGCTATATATCGCCATCATTGCCGTTATGGAAGGTTGGGGGCAATGGCGTCAACAACAAGCTATAACGAGAGGACATTAAAATGGATTTTTCAGTCATTGTAGAAAACTGGCGCTATCTACTGTTAGGTACGTTTCCTGATGGTCCTCTTGAAGGGGCGGCGTTGACGTTGATTATTAGCCTGATAGCCGGGGCGATTTCTATTGTATTGGGTACGGTTGCCGGTATTACTTTGGCAATGCTGAAAGGCTTCTGGGTTAATTTGTTAGCCGCGGTATTGGGCTTTTTCCGTGCAATTCCAGTCATTATGCTGATTTTCTGGACTTACTTCCTGTTGCCTGTGATGCTTGGTGTGGAAATTCCAGAGATTACCACGGTGGTTTGTGCTTTGGCGCTGATTACATCGGCTTACTTGGCTCATGGGGTAAAAGCGGGGATTATTGCGATTAGTGCCGGTCAGTGGCAAGCAGGGCTATCATTAGGTTTTAACCGTTGGCAGGTACTTTGGTACATTGTTTTGCCACAAGCGTTGCGTATGATGGTACCTTCCTTTATTAATCAGTGGATTGCGCTGATAAAAGATACCTCTCTGGCTTATATCGTTGGCGTGGCGGAATTATCATTTCTGGCAACTCAGGTTAATAACCGCAGCATGGTTTACCCGACAGAAGTCTTTTTATTTGTCGCGTTAATTTATTTCGTGATGTGTTTGGCATTGGAATTGACAGCAAACTATCTTGTTCGCCGATTTACTCTACAGCGTAGGAAAATATCGCTTTTCCGTTTCTGGCGGAAAGAAAAATTAGTTTTGGCTCCCCAATATTAGTTTTTCTCTTTACTTAATTATCTCTATCTAAGGCATAATCTCCCTATTTTAACGATAGGGAGATGGTTAATGTTAATTTAAATCAGTAACTTTATGAGAATAAGGAAAGAATATTAAAATAACAGAATAAATAATCTTTTTAGATAATATGATGGTAATTAGCCTGAAAAATATTACAATAATTGTGCTCTTTATTCTTCCCAACAATCGAAGCAACCGAAGCTTTACCGCCGATGGCACCACCAATACCGGCAGATTCTACCGCCTCTTTGGCTATCAGTGCACCTTTTTCCCAAGCGGGCCATATGATTGTTCAAACGTTAAAAAAGATCCTAGCATTCAATGCTAGGATCTTTCTGGTTTAAGGGAGTTGAGCAAGTAAGGATTTTACTTGCTCTGTATCTTCTGGATGTAATTGAAGATATTTCTCACAGGCTAGTTTTACATACTCAAAGCAAGTAGATTCGGGAACTATGATTTCACCTTCCCATACTCCGAACATTACTCCTTCGAAATGATATTCAGGATCAGGATCATCTAAGTTTGGGAAAGTACAATAGGTTTCATTAACTCCACACCCGTCCTTTTTTAGAACAAGCGGTAAAGCCCATAAAAATTCACCTTGGGAGTATATAGAATTAAAAAACTCCTTCATAACCCACTTAGAATCATTATCATAATCTATTTTTTCGAAAAGACGTTTATTACTCATTGTGTCACCGGGAAAAAGTTAGTAACTGCACCTGTTTTTTGATCTAAATAAACTTGAAACTTCACACCACCTGCGGTTGATTCATATTCTCGTAGACTTTGAGAAACTGCATTTTTATAACCATTAGAAACAGCCTGCTGTCCAAGATCTAACATTTTTTGGTCGGAAAAAATGTTTGGATCATATACTGTTTTCTTGAATATTTGGTTTTTGTAGCCAATAACATTTCCGGTTCTATCTTTTGCTGGTATTTGATACTCAATTTGCGTAATGCCTTTAACACTAGTTGGTGTCTGGTTAACAATTTTAATTCCATTTTCAGATGCCGCTTGATTGAAAGCATTAGCATTATGTGTACCACTTATCCCTTTTTTAGATATTCCATCAAATGTGGCTAAGTGATTTTTCTGGTTAATATTAAAATGAATTCCTTCTGGGTAAGTAGTCGTTCCCTTTCCAGCTGTGCCCTGATAAGGCTGTTTATTCTTCCCAACAATCGAGGCAACCGAAGCTTTACCGCCGATAGCACCACCAATACCGGCAGATTCTACTGCCTCTTTGGCTATTAGTGCACCTTTTTCCCAAGCGGGCAACGAGTTATATAACAGCCCTAAATCGTTTTGGTTTTCTGTCGTCACAAACTGGCTGAGACGATGAGTATCTTCAGCCGATAAGCCAAACATCCATCTCAGACCACTGATGGCATCCGCTGTTTTTATCCCACCTTCCATTTCAGCCTGATAGGTCAGTGTGCATAACCCACCGTTCCCGGCACAGTGAGACAACATTTCTGCCCGTTGTGTAGCGCTCAGTTTGTTGTATTTGTTCCAGATTGCTTCGGTAGGCGTTCCTTGCTTATTGGCTTCCTGGAGTTCTCTGACCAGATTGTAGGCATTCATGGAGTTCAGGTGGTTAAAGAGAATAACAATTTCCCCGGCATTAGCCCCACTGTTAGCCCCTTTGGCGCTGTTGGTCGCAATGGCACCTGCGACGCTGCCAATGATTTTGCCACCCGCCTGAATTTTCATTGGATCATTGAATGTTTTATCCAATGTTATCGCGGCCAGTTCTGCGGCTAATGCTCCAGCCGCCGCCCCTTTGGCATCACCGCCGCCAATTTCCGCAGCAAGGGCAGAAACCGCCGCATGGCTAATGGCTTTTCCGGGTAAATCTAACACCTGACCGTTAGCCCCAATCAACCCGGCACCTTCGGCGTTAATCTGGCTGCCAATATTGGCAAGTAATGCGGTGGTAAAATTGTCCTTAAAACTACCGCCATTGATGGTTGTACCAAGGCTGGAACTGATAATGGATTGACCGGCGATCCGTTGAGCCACTTTGCTCCAGTCGCCATTGCTCAGTTTAGGTAATGTCGCTTTTGCCGGGTCAATTTGAGCGCCATTGGCGGCTTTATCCCATCCCATGACGTTATCAAAACCCGCCAGTGCGCCACCAAGCGCCATTGAGGTAATGGTTGATTTAACGGTATCGCTGCTACCCAACACTTTTAGTGCTTTGGATAGATCACCCTGATTATCCACAATAGCAACCGCCGCCTGTGCCGTCAGTGATGACATTCCTGCGGTTAATGCCCCACCCGCAACGCTATTACCCGCATAAGATGCGACAGATGCCGCCAGAGAACTGCCTGCGGTTGCTGCCGCTGCCGCAATCGCAATCACCGCAGAAACCACCGGGTTTAAATGCTGGCTTTTGTGATCCCAACTGTCATAAGCATCCTTCACCACATTCCACTGGGTATCTTTATTTTCGTTGAGTCCTTTCAGCCAGGCGGTCTCCGGTGTATTCCCCAATACAGTCAGGACATTTTGTAATGACTGACCATTTTTCGCTTTGATATCCGCGCTGACACCTTTAGCCGCTTCTACGGTCAGTTTTCCGCCAATATGAATAGAGGGAAGAACCCACTTATCTTCGGTATAACCTTTATCCCTTTGCTTAATATAAAAGCCTTTGGAATAGGTAATAGTCTGTTCAAAAGCGGTATTTTTTACCGCTTTAAAATTGACTTTACCGTGAGTGCTGGTCAATTTGGCGTTTTTATTAGTGGCAATTTGACTGGCTTCGTAAGTGCTGTCATCCCGACTTAACAGATTAATATCACCACCCGCGGTAAATTCAGTGACTTTATTAGTGACATCATGACGGGTACGTTTAGCGGTTTTCTTCCTGCCATACCAATTACGACTTGTCTCTGTGTTCTCATAATGGTTAGATTCTTCCATCGCCTGAGCGTACAGATAGCCACCTTTCGCCGCGATATCCATTGCCCCTTTGGCCGCCAGTTTAGTGGCCTGAAAAAGAATACTGCCGTTTGAAAGCACGGTTAGCACACCACCACTGGTTAATTCAGTACTTTGTTGAGTATAGGTTTCTGTGATGCTGTTATCTTTGAAATAATCAGCGCGATCTTTGTAGAAGTGATTCCGAGCCGATTCGAAACGTATATCACCACCAGAGGTAATCGTTATATCACCATCAGAAAGTAACTTTGAACCCACAGTGGTAATGGCTCCATTGGCAGCCATTGTCAGCTTTTTAGTACCACGGATTTGTGTGCCATAATTTCTGTCATCTTTATGTTCATCATAATGCTCAGGTCTGTCATCGTCATTGTAAGCAATAGCAGAGTAAAGCAGGGGCAGGAGTGTGATATTCCTTCCAGAGGACAATAATACGTTACCGTTTGCCTGTATCTGAACCGCCTTTCCGTTAATATCTGTACCGCTGATGACACTGATATTATTCCCTGCGGTTAATTGGCTGCTTAATTCTCCTGAACGTGATGAAGGGAATAATTTACTCAGTGAAGGAGATAATTCACGGGGAGCCAGATCAATACTTTTTGCAGAAGTTAAATTGATGTCTTTTTCTGCGGAGAAACGAATACTCTTAGCCGATAAATTTCCACCGGCATTAATCACAATAGAACTTTTTGCATCCAGCTTACCCACTTTAGATAACATGTTATTAAAAAGTTCTTGTTCTTTAATGAAAGAGATAATACTGCCAATTCGTTTATGTGATAATAGCACCGCATTGTTATTATCAATGGTGATATCATTATTTGCCGTTAAAGTAATATTATCACTTTTAGTTAAAAATATGTCCCGAAAAATAATATTCTTACCTGCGTTTAGCAATAAATCACCTGTTGCCTCAATGCGGCTGATTATTCTATTACCATCATGGTTGAAATATCCGACAGTCTCATTGCTTTGCAATTTCAAATCAGCATTACGGCTAATAACAGTAATGTTTTTTCCCTTGATTTTACTCTGCAATACATCAATATTATTAGCGGCGATCATGGATACATCACCACCCGAAATAACTTCCCCGGTGTTTAATGTAACAGCGTCAGTTGCTAAAATCGTGATGTTGTTATTAGCTTTGATAATATTATTGTTGTTGATTTTCCCTGAATTTAAGACAATATTTTTAGCAGATAACGCATCATAACCCCCTGCAACGGTGATTTGGGACATTTCATTGATGTCATAAGGGGGTGGTGTGCGAATATTAATATTATCTTTAAAATCAGCGACAAGATTACCGGCAGCAACAACACTGGCGGGTTCAATAATATTGCTTTCATCCTCCCATGTTTTAACGTTTCCTGATCTGTCAAAGTCTGTCCTGATATATACGTCGCCACGGGAAGACACACTACCTTCGGTTTCCTTCTCAGTATATACAATATAATTATTTAGCACGCCGGTTATTTTGCTTTCATTAATAAAATTAATTCCTGTTAAGAAAATATCTTTTCCGGCACTCATCTTACTGACAAAATTCAATAACTCATCACTGTTGATATAAATGCTCTTTCCAGATGCTATCACTCCAGGTTGCTTACTGTCAGAATTGATGGTTTCAGTTCTGGCGTGATTTATATGAATTCCCCCATCTGTAGTATTATCTCTACCAAAATCAACACGCCCAAACCATTTATCAGGAAGTGGAGTGATTAATGCAGCTTCATGAATAACCGGGTCTCCAAAATCACAGGTTTTCGTTTCATTAATAATCAGGTTTTTATCTGTTGAATCTGGTATTAACTCCTTGTTTTTAACAACAAAAACATCACGTGTATTATTAAGTTTTTGGGTCCTGACAACCAAATCCCCCTTTACCGT
Source organism: Photorhabdus kayaii (assembly GCF_025384895.1). Lineage (NCBI taxonomy): Bacteria > Pseudomonadati > Pseudomonadota > Gammaproteobacteria > Enterobacterales > Morganellaceae > Photorhabdus > Photorhabdus kayaii. Next base: position 100 of record NZ_JAJAFZ010000044.1, on the reverse strand, counting down.
CTTTATCGTCGCAGATTTATTCTCAATCAGATGACCTTTATTCCCCTGAGCATCTTTCTGTATCCACATATTATTATTGGCTTGCAGCAAGGCTTTATTA
>NZ_JAJAFZ010000043.1:0-41975 GCF_025384895.1 Photorhabdus kayaii | reverse complement strand
GTGCCAAAGTAAAAATATAGCGAAAAGATATAGTGAATGAATAGTGAAGTGTGATTTGTATCAACAAAAAAGCCACCTTGCGGTGGCCTTTTCTTTTTCCTAACTCACTGTTTTACAGTAAGTTTCTATATGGTGCCCAGGGCGGGACTTGAACCCGCACAGCCTTAAGGCCGAGGGATTTTAAATCCCTTGTGTCTACCGATTTCACCACCTGGGCTGAATTTGGAGGCGCGTCCCGGAGTCGAACCGAGGTTGACGGATTTGCAATCCGCTGCATGGCCACTCTGCCAACGCGCCTTTCTATATTCAATGAATAATTATTCAACGAATAATTCAGCTACTAAACCTTTAGTCGCTAAGTTACTATCAAACTTCTGAACAGTAACTTGGAGCGGGAAACGAGACTCGAACTCGCGACCCCAACCTTGGCAAGGTTGTGCTCTACCAACTGAGCTATTCCCGCACCGCTTTGAACTGGCTGATTTACTTATTTGTTTTCGTAAATCTCATGTGCCGTTCGATGCGTTGCATTCTACTTACTTCACGTATCGAGTCAACACAATTATTGTTACGCTGTGTTTGTTCGATGGTTTTTACGTCATTTCGATCAAGCTTCACGCAAGTCAGACCAAGCCGCGTTTACATATTGAAACATTGACCAAAATGTCATCACCGTAGCAACATAAAGTAATATGAATCCGCCCAATTCGAATTCAAAATTAGGGCGCCATAATAAAGCAACTAACGCCGCCATCTGTGCTGTCGTTTTTACCTTACCCATCCAGGAAACGGCAACACTACTGCGTTTGCCTAATTCAGCCATCCATTCTCTGAGAGAAGAGATGATAATTTCACGCGCTATCATGGTTGCTGCGGGGAGGGTTATCCACCATGTATGATAGTGTTCGGAAACTAAGACTAATGCGGCAGCAACCATGATTTTGTCCGCGACAGGATCAAGAAATGCGCCAAAGCGAGTTGTCTGTTTCCAAAGGCGCGCGAGGAAACCGTCAAACCAGTCTGTCGCCGCAGCGACAATAAAAATTATGGCACAAACCATCGGCGCCCATGTGAATGGCAAATAGAATGCCAGGACAAAAAATGGGATCAGGACGATACGAAATAGAGTGAGCCATGTTGGTATATTTAATTGCATAGTGCTTCTTAACTATCTGGCTATAGTGGAATTTATAAGTATGGTGCATCAATGTACTTAGTGTTTCAATGCATTATAAATTTTTTCTGCTAATGCATAGGAAATAGTCGGTACTTTTGCGATCTCTTCGACACTTGCATTACGTAAAGGCTGCAAACCTCCCATGTATTTCAGTAACATTTGTCGGCGTTTTGGCCCAACGCCTTCAATAGATTCCAGCGTACTGGTGTTTCTAACTTTAGATCTACGTTGACGGTGCCCGGTTATTGCATGATTATGTGATTCGTCACGAATATGCTGAATCACATGCAGGGCAGGAGAGTCCGGCGGTAATGCGATACCTTTATCCTCCGTCGCGAAAAATAGTGTTTCAAGCCCGGCTTTGCGATCACTGCCTTTGGCAATGCCTATTAATTGAGGTCGCATTTTATCCCATTCAACATCAAGAGACTGAAAGACATCTATTGCCTGAGCTAATTGCCCTTTACCGCCATCGATGAAAATAATGTCGGGAATTTTTGACTCATCTAATGCTTTTCCGTATCGACGGCGTAATACTTGATTCATGGCAGCGTAATCATCACCGGGAGTAATACCACTGATATTATAGCGCCGGTATTCAGAACGTAGTGGACCATTGCTATCAAAGACGACACAGGATGCAACAGTTTGTTCCCCCATAGTGTGACTAATGTCAAAACATTCCATTCTCTGAATTTTTGCTAATTTAACTAATTTGGTGAGAGCGTCTAATCTTTGGTGAATAGTTGATTGTTGTGATAAGCGGGTTGCTAGGGCGATTGTTACATTTGTGCGGGCAAGTTTCAGATAACGGGCTTTATTTCCGCGGGGCCGGGTTTGAATATGAATTTTTCGCCCGGATATTTCAGATAAAGAATCAGACAAAATGTCTTTCTCTGGCAGAGTAAAATCCAGCAAAATTTCTGAGGGCAAAGTCCGATTTTGGCTGCCCTGTAAATAAAATTGACCAAGGAATGTTTGTACAATCTCATCAAGCTTTGTCCCAGTCGGGACTTTAGGATAGTAACTTCGGCTACCCAGTACTTTGCCCTGACGTATAAACAGTACATGCAGGCAAGCCATGCCCGCTTCAAAGGCAACACTGATAACATCGAGGTCATCGCCTGTTCCTGAAACAAATTGTCTTTCAGTAACCTGACGAACGGCCTGGATTTGATCACGGTATTTTGCTGCATCTTCAAATTTCAGTTGCTGGCTGGCTTGTTCCATTCGGTCAATTAATCTGGTTAAAACTTGCTGATCTTTGCCTGAAAGGAACAGACGAATATAATCAACTTGCTGCTGATATTCTTCTTCACTTACCAGCCCTTTAACGCAAGGCCCAAGGCAGCGGCCAATTTGATATTGCAGGCATGGCCGCGAGCGATTGCGGTAGACGCTATCTTCACATTGTCGGATAGGAAAAAGTTTTTGCAGTAAGATTAATGATTCTCGTACCGCATGAGCGTTTGGAAATGGGCCGAAATATTCACCTTTGAAATGTTTAGCTCCCCGATGCATTGTCAGTCGTGGGTGTTTATCTGCGCTGAGAAAAATGTAAGGGTAGGATTTGTCATCTCGCAGTAAAACGTTATATCGGGGTTGATAGAGCTTAATGTAATTATGCTCCAGCAGCAGTGCTTCAGTTTCGGTATGCGTAACTGTAACATCTATTTGAACAATATTTTTAACCAGAGATTCGGTTTTACGACTGGCGATCTGTGTGCGAAAGTAGCTGGCAAGCCGTTTTTTTAAATCCTTGGCTTTACCGACATAAATAACCGTGCCTGAGGTGTCATACATACGATAAACGCCAGGCTGACTGGTTACTGTTTTTAAAAATGTTTTTGAATCAAATTGTTCCGTCACTATTTAATAGACTCTCTGTGTCGAATAGCCCATAACGTATTGCTATATGTGTTAATTCTACATCACCGCTGATATTTAGTTTACTAAACATTCGGTAGCGATAGCTATTAACGGTTTTTGGGCTGAGATTAAGTTGTTCAGAGATATCGTTCACCTTTTGTCCTTTCGTGATCATCAGCATAATCTGTAATTCACGATCAGACAGACAACTTAATGGATTGTCTTGCTGTGGGCTAATTTGGCTAAGGGCCATCTGTTGAGCAATATCGGGAGCAATATAGCGCTGGCCGGCATTAACTGCACGAATTGCATTAACCATGTCTTGAGAGGTCGAGGCTTTACTGAGATATCCTCTGGCGCCAGCCTGCATCACCTTCATTGGTAAAGGGTTTTCAGTATAGACAGTCAACATGATGACACGGACATCGGGACAATAACGTAGGATTCTTTTTGTCGCCTCCAGGCCACCAATGCCTGGCATGTTCATATCCATTAACACGATATCTACTTTATTAGCTCGGCACCATTTTATCGCATCTTCACCACAATTAGCTTCTCCTACTACGGTTATTCCTTTTACGTCATCAAGAATACGTTTTACACCAACTCTGATCAGCTCATGATCATCGACTAACAAAATATTTATCAAAAAAGTGTCTCCAACTGGCTCTATATGCTCATACATGAGCTTCATTGATATACCCGTTATCTTTCAAATTGCCTCTTTGTTGGCTGTACTCACTTACCCTGGCCACATCGTTCGTTATGCTTCCGGCGATTGGCTCCCTTACCGTCGCGATGCATCTTGAAATCCATAAGGTATAGTAAAGATTATATAAAACAATAAAATAGATAGATTATCCTAAAAGTTCATCAGAAATGTGAATATTATACTTATCTCCTCCAAAGACAAAAGAGAATTATTTTATATGATAACAAGTGTTATTTATTTGAAATCAGAATGTCCTATATATTCTGATTATGATAAAATTAATAACTAAATAAATATTTATAAAACAAATGGCTTTAACAATAATTTAACGTTTTTTGGCGTAGATCTATTTGGAAAATGTATAAAAATAGGGGGTGAATTATGTGGTATAATTATTATTTTCATAACGTAATTAATACGTAAACAGGTAACGACTATGAATAAAATCGATTTAATTCCTTCATCTGATACTGAAACCTTGGCAACAGAGGTGACATGTTTGAAAGTTCTGTTGGCTTCTATGCTTAAAACTATGGGGCAAGCTCATGCAGGGAAAGTTGTACTGAATTTGGAACATGTTATTGCAGAAATGGGCGATGAAAAACAGGCTAAGATATTTGAAAATACCGTTCAGCAAATAAAAGTGTTATATCGGCAGTGAGGTAGGGTCTCAGGGGTTAATGTTATTGCCCCTGTACATATCCCACTTTTGCTACCTATTTAATGATCATAACTATATGAAACTAAAGGTGTAAGGTAAATAAATTAAAAATGATATTAATTGTCTGGTTATAGATAAAGGTGTGGGAAGAGGAAAATAGCTCATAGTAATTAACAGGATATAGCGTATACTAAATGTAGTAGTCTGGTTTGGTATGTAAATATAGGAGCGTGCGTATGTACAAAACTATTTTAGTACCGGTAGATATTTCAGAAGATGAACTAACGAGTAAAGCGGTTAAGCATGCACTGTCTTTAGCAAAAGAAACAGGTGCGAAGCTCCATATTCTTCATGTACTGCCAATTTCATCCGCGATTGTTAACGCATATTCGTTGGGATATGATGAAATTAAGGATAAAGCGACAATTAAAGCCGAAGATGATTTGAAAACGCTGCTTGATACCATCGATTTTCCTGCTGACAGGTTATCCTATTCCATTGCATTTGGGTCGCCAAGAGATGAAATAACAGCAGCAGCGACAGAAATTAATGCTGATCTTATCGTTATTGGCTCTAGAAGGCCCAATATTACAACGCACTTATTAGGATCTAATGCATCAGGTGTTGTCAAATATTCGACAACATCTGTTTTGGTTATCAGGTAAGGTGGTTAAAACGTAATGAGAGAGATTGATTAGCCATCTTCGGATGGCTTGCTATATATGTCTTAGCTAACGCTGTGTTGCACTATTTTTATTAAATTTGCTCTGATTTCATTTTCATTGAGATTGCATAAGATTTCGTAGAATTGTTGAGGATGCAATAATTGTGGAAAAATTTACTGATAAACTGATTCGTTTGGACCATTTTTTATGGCGGGTGGTGCGTTTTTACCTTATTGCTGCAACGTTTTTCTTTATTGGAATAATTCCGGGTGTCCTGGGGTTTTACCTGATAGAGGGGCATACATTTTCTGAATCTTTGCTTAATGCTTTATCTATGCTGGGATCGCAGGGTTTAGATCCCGTCCCTATTAGTTTACCCGGTAAATATTTTATTGCCATATATGGGGTATTTTTGGAAAGTGTGTTCTTTATTACTTTGGGGCTTGTTGTCACACCTTTCATTCATCGAATATTACATAAGTGGCATCTTAATTCTGAGTGATTGAAAATAGAGCTATACGGTAATTTATTTGATTTAGTTAAACAACTCACAACAAATAATGTAATAGTTTATACCCTATGGATTTCAAGATGCATCGCGGCGGCAAGGGAGTGAATCCCCGGGAGCATAGATAACGATGTGACCGGGGTGAGCGAGTGCAGCCAACAAAGAGGCAACTTGAAAGATGACGGGTATATACCCTATGAAGTAGTTAGGTTTGGTATATAAATATAGGAGTACGTATGTACAAAACGATTTTAGTGCCAGTGGATATTTCAGAAGATGAGTTGACCGATAAAGCGATTGCACATGCAGAGTATTTAGCGAAGTTATCTGATGCTAATATACATCTTTTCCATGCCGTTCCTGACATATCAAGATTTTCAATTAGTTATAGTGACCATTATGACTTGCTCAACTCTTTTGCCAAGAAATCTATTGCAAGATCAGAAGAGGAATTGGCAAAAGTGGCTGAGAAAATAGACTTGCCAAAAGAGCGAGTCTCTTTCTCCGTAGCCTTTGGGTCACCGAGGGATAAAGTATTATCGACAGCAGATGAGATTAAAGCAGATTTAATTGTTATTGGTTCCCGGCGGCCTAATATTTCCACCCATTTATTGGGTTCAAACGCTTCAGGGATTGTTGGATATGCAAATATTTCAGTTTTGGTAGTCAGATGAATGACTTATACCCTATGGATTTCAAGATGCATCGCGACGGCGGGGAGCAGTCACAACAGAATATTGAACTTATTTTGGTGATAATTGATTTTAAGCTATCCATTTTTTACCAAAAAGTTGATCTGCACAGGATAGATGTTGCATAAAATCCCTGATTAAAGTGAATATCAGGCAAAGATGCCACAAGAATCAGCAACTTATGCGGTTATAGTAAAAATAAGCATGATTTTAATTTATTGGCTATAGTTAATTTCAGCAAGGTGACTCGTTTTGATAACTGGATGAGGACAAAACATGTTAAGAAAATTGGCGGCTGAATTACTTGGAACTTTTGTTCTGGTTTTTGGGGGATGTGGTAGTGTTGTATTCGCTGCGGCATTTCCTGAATTAGGGATTGGTTTTGTCGGTGTATCTTTGGCATTTGGCTTAACAGTATTGACGATGATATATGCTGTTGGGCATATTTCTGGCGGGCATTTTAATCCCGCTGTAACAATTGGTCTTTGGGCTGGTGGTCGTTTCAGGGCAGTGGAGGTTATTCCTTATATTATTTCTCAAGTTATAGGTGGTATTCTTGCTGGCGCGGTATTATATGTTATTGCCAGTGGGCAGGCGGGTTTTGATGCGACCACGAGTGGTTTTGCAGCAAATGGTTTTGGTGAACATTCACCAGGTGGATTCTCGCTTCAATCGGCTATTGTGGCTGAAATTGTTTTAACGGCTATTTTCTTAATTGTTATTATTGGTGCGACAGATAGACGAGCACCTCCGGGCTTTGCGCCATTAGCAATAGGTTTGGCGCTGGTTTTAATTAATTTGATTAGCATTCCTATTACTAACACGTCAGTCAATCCGGCACGAAGCACGGCTGTTGCGATATTCCAGAATACCTGGGCTTTAGAGCAGTTATGGTTTTTCTGGGTGATGCCAATTATTGGTGGGATTGTTGGAGGGGGAATTTACAGGTTATTATTTGCTGAAAAACAATGATTTTTACTGGTGAGTTACCTTGCTTAAGGCCACGCTGTAGTGTGGTCTTTTTACTTTTCAATGAAAGAACTTTTTGTCACTATTATTTTTTCATTTGTTTTAATAAAGGTAGGAAATATTATCATGAAGATTTATTGCAATGTGTTGGATGATTATTACTGCCAATTATACAAAAATAATTAACCCTATAAGTTATAAAATAAATTTCATTATTCCTTTCCTGAACTAGACTATAATCATCGCCAATTGAGATAGGCTATCTGTACGACTATTTAATATATTTATTACTGAATGATATTATTGAATTTAAGAGGAGTATATGAGCCAAAGAAATGATTTTAAAGCCTTTTCTATTAGTGAGAATGCTAATGTAGTGAGTCAAGAAAAATATGAAGAAAGCCAGAATTTAAAGACGGGGTTTCCACCTGAGAATGTTTCTACTCATGTATTAAATAAGGTATTACGCCAATCCTCAACAATATCGTCTGTTGTGGCTAATTTTATTGCGACACAATCTGGTGAAGATATACTGGATGATGGTGATATAGCTAAACTGACCGTGCTATTTAATAGCGCTTTAGATAAAGCTTTAGAGCAAAAAGCTTCAAATATTTCCGGTACCCCTGTTGGTTCTCCTATTCCGTGGCCGTTACCCCATCCACCTTCCGGTTATTTTACTTGTAATGGTTCCGCTTTTAGTAGATCACAGTATTCGAAGTTAGCAGAAGCTTATCCTGACGGTAGATTACCTGATTTAAGAGGCGAGTTTATTCGTGGTTGGGATGATGGTCGTGGTGTTGATGGTGGCCGTGTTATTTTAAGCGCACAGACTGACAACACAAAAAGAATACAACTTACGAAAGGACTCCCTGATGGGCAATTTCTTTCTAGTTATCAAGGTCCTGTAGATAGATACCAGTTCCCTCTGGGGCGTGATGTACTTGATAGTGCCACTGTTACATCAATTGCTAACAATACAAGCGGTCATGAAACCCGCCCCCGCAATATCGCATTTAACTATATCGTAAAAGCAGAATAATATCGTAAAGGCAGAATAATAATGACACAAGAAAATATCTTAAATTCAGAAACCGCTGTATTAGGTGAAGATGGATTAGCGACTCAAGCTGGCTGGATAAAAGTTTATCATGCTAATCCCTATTCGAGAGAATTCTCTGGTAGTGATTTCGAATATGTTGCGGAAGGCGTCGGTTTGTCAGCGCATTCTTATTTAGACGCGCCAGATTTGCCAGATTCTGATGATATGGCTGTGCGTCGCAGTGAGGACGGGAGTTATTGGGAAATTGTTCCTGACCACCGTGGAAAAATAGCTTACAACACGCAAGTGGGTGCACAGGAAGAAGTGGCTGCGCTGGGTGAATTACCAGAAACATTAACATTTGAACAACCGTCCACCGATTTTGATCAATGGGATGGTGAAAAATGGGTAACGGACTTTGAAGCTCAAAAAATCAGTCAAATTGAACAGGCAGAACAACAGCGTGCTATTTTTCGTCGGCAAGCTGATGAAGCCATCACGGTATTGCAATATGCGGTTGAAACTGAAATGGCCTCAGAAGCGGAAAAAACTTTATTGCTAGATTGGAAAAAGTATTTGGTATTACTGCGTCGGGTTGATGTTTCATCGGCACCAGATATTAATTGGCCTGAAAAGCCGCAAGAATAATACCATTAAAGTTTTATAATTCTTAAATATTAACGAAGCACTGGTTTTTAATCAGTGCTTTGATTGGAAAATTTGTATGAAAGTCCATATAAAAATGAACTCTGGTCTGTGAAATTTATTTGGTTATCGATTTTAAATGTATTTTTGCTAAAAGTGGAGGGCGGTCAGTAAGGATATTTTTATTATTTTTTATAATTAGACTATAACTGATGTGAATTATGGAGAATTATTTTTAATAATTCGATTTATTGACTGTAAATGAACATTATTTAATTTGGGGAAGGTATATGAGTAAAAATGATTTTAAAGCTTTTGCTATTGATAGTAACGCTAATGTGCCCAGTCAACAAAACTATGAAACAGATCCGAATTTGCCGCGTGGGTTTCCAGACAGGCAGTATATTGATAATTACATATTAAATAAGATATTTCGTCAAACATCAACAATAACATCGGTTGTAGCTGATTTTATTGCGACACAAACTGGTGAGGATGTTTTAGATGATGGTAATGTCACTAAACTCACTGCACAGTTAAATAAAGCTTTAGAACAGAAAGCGATAACAGGAATTCCCAATGCTTCATTAACACAAAAAGGTATTGTGCAACTTACCGATGTGATGGGTGATAGTGATACATTGGCAGTGACGCAACAGTTGATTAAGGAAATAGTTAATTCATTACTTGGAAATATTAATACTAGAGTACCTGATAGCCGGAAAATAAACGGTAAGGCGTTGACTGGGGATATCAATCTGACTGCGGCGGATGTGGGTGCGGTATCAACTAATAATGCAATGCTTTCAATGGGTTTTGCTCGTTTGGATGGATTGGAAAATTTATACGATGGTTGTGCCGGATATGGACCCAACGCGCCATTCGTCACTAAATATGGATTGCCACTTGGTGGGTATGGCGTTCAGTTAAGATTTAGTAATGTAAATGGCTTATCAAGTGAAGGCGTGTATGGTGTATGGAGCCATAGGCTGGTTTTCGAGCATGAAGGCAATACATATCGTACAGATAGCATAAATAGCGATAGCAACAGACAAGCTACCCGTAAGTTTTGGGACGATAAGAACGCTAAACCAGACACCAACGGATACCTCAAGAAAGCCTCTCCGATAATAGAAATTTACCCTGATGGCACATTCTCGACTAATGACGAATCCGAAGGTGCAGAAGTGATAAAACAGGGGACCGGTATATATCGTATATCAAATATCCTGGGCTATAACGCTGATGGTGGTTGGGGTGTTAATGGGGGTATTTCCGTTCCCCGCGACAACAATAATCTTGAACTGATTTTTGTTGATGATCACGTTCAACCTGACGGCTCTATTATTATTGAGACTTTCCATCGCCAACACGCACATTTACCGGAGAGATTTCAAAATTGGCGGCTCAAATCTATTGATGACAATGGCAACAAGATATTCTATCAAGATGGGGAACCCTGTGATATTCCCGATTCTTGCCGTTTAGATATTAGGGTCCAAATGCCAGAAGATTCACTCTGGAACTTGAATCGAAAGAAGTTACAGAAAGAAATGGCGAGTAGCAGCGCTTTTGGTCATAAATTGTAGATTGTAGTAAGACGGGGCCGTATATCGGCCCTGTATCTTATTTAGGCTTTTTGGCGCTTCAATATTAGGATGTTGACATTGAGCATCATTCTCTATTTTTTCATATTAATGGTGAGTGATATAACCGCTCGTTTTTAAAGCATATAGTTCATATGTTGATTTCATAATACCCAATTAATCATTCCGCTATAATAGGATAACCACTATCTTGTGATATCCCAACCTGTCTATTGAATAGTCTTTCTTTTTAAAAGAGCTGCTAAGAAGAAATGCAAAGAAACAATGTTTGTCTTATAGGTCGATTATGAGGCAATATAAAAGGTTAAAATCAGAATGATATTTTTATATAAGTAGGGGTTATCATTGAAACGTAAAGTTATTTTTTGGGCAATTCACATTGGGTGTTTCAGTTTAATTGCTCCTTTATCTTCTTTTGCCGCACCGGTTGCCTTTGAACAAGCTAAAGTTGAATTGCGTAAACGCATTTATCATGATCAATTTAAGTCAGAGACCGGGACACTTTATTGTGGTTGTCATTGGCAATGGACAGGTAAGAGCGGTGGACGCACAATCCTTTCTTCGTGTGGTTATCAAGTCAGGTCACAACAGAATCGTGCTGAACGAATTGAATGGGAACATATTGTTCCTGCCTGGGTTTTTGGTCATCAGCGGCAATGTTGGCGAAATGGTGGGAGGAAGAATTGTGTCTCTTCCGATCCTGTTTTCAGGGCAATGGAATCTGATATGCATAATTTGGCCCCATCAATTGGTGAGGTTAATGGCGATCGTAGTAATTTCAGTTATGGAATGTTACCGAAAAATATGCCGAATAGTTATGGTCGTTGTACCAGTAAAGTCGATTTTAAATCTCGAACGTTCGAACCGAGAGATGAAGTAAAAGGGCAGGTCGCTCGGATCAATTTTTATATGCACGATCGTTACAATCTTTCCATGTCCCGCCAACAACAGCAATTATTTATCGCTTGGGATCGTCAATATCCACCGAGTAAATGGGAGCAGGAGAGAGATAATCGAATTGCCGGTATTATGGGGCATCATAACCCTTTTGTTACCGGTGAACAGAAATGGCAATTGTGGCATAAAAACTCCGCCGCTGGCATTCCAAAAAGCGAGCAGAGAAAAGGGCAGAGAAATAGTCAAACAGATACCCAGAGACAACGGGTGTTATCTGATGCATCCTCTACAGGATTAATTAAAGGGAATAACAATAGCAAAATCTATCATTTTTCTCATTGTTCAGGTTATAAGATGATTCAGGAGAAGAACGCGGTCTATTTTAAAACAGAAACTGAAGCAAAAAATGCGGGTTTTCGATTGGCTGGAAACTGTAAGGGTACTTAATAAAACAGATAATTAACTATTTGCTCTGTTGTCATCAATAATAATATTATTGCCATCCGTTGAAGAAAAGTGCTTGCAGATAGTGACTTCTTTGCCGGATGGTAACGGAATGTATCAATACCATAGTAGTCAAATCAATAATGGCTACTATGATGTTAAGTAATTAGTGGTGTTAAGTCATTAGCTTATATTTAAGTCATATTATTCAATGAATTAAATTTCTCGCAAAACTAAATAAACGATACTGTCGATTATTTTTAATTGAGCGTCCCTGGCGTGTTTGTCATAACGGAGAGATTGTCATTATACTGTCATAATGATTCGTTATTTTTCACTAAATAGAAATAATGGTGAGTAACATTAATGATTGATATTCCGATAATATGCGAACCTGTGGGAAGCTCAGCGTCATTAAATAACGTAGTTATTGTATCGGTGATATGACACCGGATGGGTGAAAACAACGATAAGGTGATACTGCTATGAGTAGACAGAAAGCAGTGATTAAATCACGTCGAGAAGCAAAACGGATGATGAAAAGGGATTTGCGTCATCATCAATGTTATCAGGATGATAATGTGACTTCTCTGGTACAACTCGGTGGCGTAGAAGTCATTGGTATGGCACGTGATAAGCGGGATACTTCGGAAATTTTGCCACGGACTGAAACGCAACGGCGTTATATGCGTGCAATAAATTATAAAAAACTGATTATTGCCAGTGGGGAGGCGGGTTGCGGTAAAACGTTTATCAGTACGGCAATGGCTGCGGATGCGTTGATTAATAAGGAAATTGATAGGATCATCGTCACCCGTCCTGTATTACAGGTGGATGAAGATCTCGGTTTTTTGCCCGGAGATATGGCTGAAAAATTTGCACCCTATTTCCGACCGGTTTATGACGTTTTATTAAAACGCATGGGTGCATCGTTTCTGCAATATTGCTTGCGGCCTGAAATTGGCAAAGTAGAAATTGCGCCTTTTGCCTATATGCGGGGCAGAACATTTGAAAATGCATTTGTGATCTTGGATGAAGCCCAGAATGTGACGATCAATCAAATGAAAATGTTTCTGACCCGGCTTGGGGAAAATGTTACTGTGATTGTAAATGGTGATATAAGTCAATGCGATTTGCCGGTTGGAGTCGTATCAGGATTGCGTGATGCACTGGAAAGATTTTCAGATGATGAAATCGTCAGTGTTATCCATTTTAATCAAGAGGATTGTGTTCGTTCTCAACTGTGCCAGAAAACGTTATTAGCTTATTGTAAATAACTGATGGAAATATGCCGTGGGGGCTTTTGCAAGAGCGCCTCACGGCGTGATCCTTGATTATTCCGCCTATTTTAAATCCTTTACCTTTACTGTTTAATTTTGGATATATACCCTATGGATTTCAAGATGCATCGCGACGGCAAGGGAGTGAATCCCCGGGAGCATAGGTAACTATGTGACCGGGGTGAGCGAGTGCAGCCAACAAAGGGGCAACTTGAAAGATGACGGGTATAGATAAACTGGTGATATAACCTGAATGGCACTACTTCTACTTTATTTTCCAGTAATCAATAGAGTCTCTGTTTAAATCAATTCTGCCATCAGGATATTCAACTCTTGAAGGTTCTTTACCTGGTGGGATAATAATTTTAGGCATTTTGGTTTCATCTAATTTAGGTTTATAGGTAATTTTCCATTCCGCTCCTGGAGTTAATTTCAACCTAAAAGGATACGTATCCACCACGCCCTGCAAGAAAATTCTATTTGGACGCCCATCAACCACTTTTAATACAGGGTAAATAACCGGGCTGAAATCTATAGTATTCAATGCTGCAATTTCGCTAATATTTGTTTGAGTCGCGTCGTTGATAAATGCAGTTAATCCTGTTCCCTCGTACGGAACAGCATCTTTTACCAAATGACTGACATCGGTATAACTCACTGATACAAAGGCTCTATCAATCTTCCATTTACACCAACCTCCACCACTAAAAGGCAATTTTGCCTGAAAGTAACCAGTTTTCGCATCAGCTTTTACATCCAAACCTAGGCTATGATAAGTCGGTACTTTAAAAGGCGACATACCCGCATCAAATTGATATTTTAAGCAATCTTTTGACTTATATATAGCTGCTACATATGGCTCAGTGTGCTTCGGAGCCACTCCTTCTACCGTAATCAACTGCCCTTTTCCGGCAGATGAAAAGGGAAGCAGCCAGTTAAAAAAGGTGTCACCAAACGCCCAGTAAATAAAATAGAGAAATAATAAGGACAGCGTTATCTTCAATATTTTCATACGGACAGTTCCTGTTTATCACAGTAATGCTGTAAGGCCAGTTCCTCTTGTTCTTCCTGCTGGCTGACCGTCAGTGATTTTATTAACTGCTTATCCATATCCAGAAAATAGAGATTTCGGTAGTAAACATTGTCAGGGATAAGCATCTTATAACTGTCCATTTTCGCCTTAAATTGACGCTGACTGTCCTGATAGACCGTAATCTTATCCGGTTCACATAACTCTCTGAGGCGCTTGTCAATATAACCCGCATATTTATACGAGCTATGATTAGAGAAACCGAATCCGCCTTTTAAATCAGCACTTCTGTTTTCAACAAACAGTTTGTCTTTTTCTTGTTGACTGAGCTGATTAAACAACGCATTTTGCCGCTCACCGGCCAGAGAAAAATCCTTTTCTGTTTCCTGATTTAACTCAGGAATTAAGTAGAGTTTTGTGGTGTTATCCAATATTTTTTCAGCAACACCGGCTATCAGGGAGGCATTCCGGGCGGAAATCAGCCATTCCGGGCAACTGTTGGCTTGAAAGAAATGAACCACTTTACCATGATGCAAATAGATTTCTTTATTGGCTGTCGCCTGTTTAATTGCCTGAATAATCGGTGACGGCGACAACAACTTCATAACCGCCCAGTCATACCCCGCTGGTGCCCAATAATTGAAAAAAACATTATCCATATCCTGCTCAAATGGCACAGAAGGGATTACATCATCTTCATTAACATGGCGATAGTGGATAATAGAAGACAATTCCTCTACTGCACTGCGAGTTAATGTTCTCGGCATTCCATAACTGTAAAGACAAGGATTGTGTTCTTTCAGTTGTGCGCTATGCAATAATGCCAGCGCCCCTCCCAGACTGTGGCCACAAATAAATAACTTCCCTTTTTTAGCCAAATCCAAGATATCACTGAATACTTCTTTCTTTTTATCACTAGGGACTATTAACTCTCCAACCAAATTAAATGCATCCCAGAACCCTTTGTGCACTTTACCACTGTAGATAAACCCACTACACAGAGATTTGTCATCATCGCAACTTAAAGACAATGGCTGGAAAGTGGCATCAGTCAGGTAATTATCCAGATTAGCCGTTCCTCGCCAACTAACAATCACATCTTTCTGACTGGCAGCATAAAACAGTTTGGTATCACCCTGTTTGTTGTTCCCCGCTTGTGAATCAATAAATTCCACCCGGGTATAACGTTCACTAAACGGCACATCGTAAACTACAGGTGTTGCTGACAATGTTTCCACTTTATAGGGCAATTTTGAAACATCCACCATTTGCCGGTTAAAAAAGTGTTTCACAGAGCCTGCTACATTGACATCCCCATCGGCATAGGCCAGCACGCTCATCAAACACTGGTTATAGGCATTAACAATGGAATACTCCTTCTGATGATGTAGCAGTAAAACCCAGGCCCGGAAAGGACACACCTCCAGAACATAACGACGATTTAACGGATGAACCCGATAGCCTTTTGGTTCCGGGTCCGGGAAATGATAGGGTGGCGGAATGTCTTTAGGGTCTTTCCAATCCTCAAATACCGGCAACCCATCACTAATCTGCCCGATAGTCACATAGCGATATTGATAGCCTTCGGCTTCTGCTTTTGGCTTCACCACTGAAAATTCCTCTCCCCGTTTTTCCCGCAACGGACGCTGTTCCATCTCATCGGCTAGCGGCTGAGCATTAATATATAGCGTCACCGGATGAGGCAACAGCTCCTCTTCTCTGAGCACACCAAAACCATCGGTTTTCCCTTGGCGCACATAACCTGGGGTTCCGTAACTGATCAGGCGATAAGGCATGTTGACCAGCGGCTTTCCCTGTTCATCCACCAACTGAAATTCCACCCAGTTTTTCAGAAACCGTTTACAATCAAAGCATAAGCGTGGATCTGATATAGCCATTAGTTTTACTTCCTTCTTTTAACGTTATTTCCCCGTCCGGCTATCAATCACCTTCACCATCATGCTGATGAAATCAGCATAAATATCCCGTCGGGAATAGCCGTGATTGATTGCGTCACTAAAGAAACAAGATAGTAAAAATCCTATTACCACAGATAAGAAACACCGCTTATGCTGTGAGTAATAGTGAGTTGAACGACAGGAAGACAGAATTGTATTCCCATCAATTAATCCCTTTGAATAAAGGGAACAGGAGTTGTAATTTCCTTCATACTGTCCATATGATGGAACTCAAGTTATGATTATTAAATCATCAGTAAATAGCAAGAGAAAATTTTCATTTTTTAAATCTATGAAAAAATAGATTTGTAAGAAAGTGTTACAAACTCAATAGGGATTGAGTTATCGTCAATCGCATTTCTTCGATTTTAAAAACCTCGTTTAAAGTGATGTTGCTGATAATATCAATATCGCTGATTCCCTCACTTTCTGATTGCAGTAAGTGAGGGGGGATTAAATAAGGTTCTTAATCGTCGCTATCCACCACTTCATGACGCAGGACATGATAACCTTCCTCATCAAAGCCATGCTTCCAATAAGGAATGGCATATAGCTGGTGGCGTTCATAGCCTTTTTCTCGGCGAATATAGCGACGAAGTTCTTTTACCAGCTTATCTTCACCAGCAAGCCAGAAAGTGACATCTTCTGTTGGTAATGACCAGGATTTGAATTCAGATATGATTTTGTCAGTTATTTCAACATCACCAGTGATCCAGTGAATGGCTATTCCTGCCGGTTTTTTTAATTCCTGAATATCTTGCTCACTTTCGATACGCATAATGACTTGCCCGGTCGCATCTGGTTTTACTGTTTCCAATAGCGCCGCAATAGCAGGCAGGGAGCTTGGGTCGCCGGCCATATAGTAGTGGCTGACTTTTGGCAGTAATGGATCTGGGCCACCGGGGTTAGTGATACCGATCCAGTCACCAATTTGGGCTCTATAAGCAAATTCCACTGCCGGGCCGCCATGGTGGTGTAGTGCAAATTCAATATCGATCTCTTTTTGTTCGGTACGAATAGCCCGAACCGAGTAAGTGCGCGTTATTGGGCGCAGTTCACTCGGCGGCCATATTGGGCCTTCTGGAGATAAAGTCGGTAACACCGGTTTGGTCTGCCCCGGAAGCGGTAAGAATATCTTTAAGTGTCCGCCTTCACATTCAGTGGGATAACTATCCAGACATTCACTGGTGAAAGTCATGCTGCGCATATTAGGTGTCACGTCGAAAATGTTTTTTACCTGAACAAGTCTAGGTGGTGCAGGCCGGTAAATGTTTTTTTCTTCAATTGTTCTATTGGTCACGTAAAATTCCTCTGGAAAACTTACCGAAGGTTATTATCTGATAAAGCCAATGTTAGTGTAACAGTAATTAACGCAAATGCTAATTATTATCATTCAACAAATTGCGTTGCCGTCAATAATGGGATTTATCTGCCTTTTTCAATCCACTGAAAATTGAATTTCTACTTCTGTACCACCATGTTTACGGTTTTTTATCTGTAATTGCCCACCTAGGATAGAAACTCTGTCTTGCATAATAGCCAGCCCAAATTTGTTTTTATTAGCGGAATTCAAATTAATGCCTCGACCATTGTCACTGACAACTGTAATGATTTTTTCATCGACAGGATAAATATGGATACTGATCCAATTGGCATCGGCATGCTTATAACAGTTGTTCAGACATTCCCTAATGATTTGTATCAAATGCTTGCTATAACTGTCAGGAATGTGTTGATGTGTCAGGCGGTAATTGAATTCAATATTGAAGCCTAGACGGTGGTTAAATTCATTAATCAAGGTCTGTAAAGATTCTTGTAGATTACATTGAGGTTGTTCGTTCCTGAAAGTTGCCAGTAATTCTCTGAGCTGACGATAAGCAATATTCAACTCATCTTTAATCATATTCAGCGAGGTTAAACTTTGCTTGGGTAAATTATCACTGCCGATATATAGGCAATTAACTTGAATCTTAAGGAAAGAGAGGGATTGGGCAATGGAATCGTGGAGTTCACGAGAAATAGCGGCTCTCTCCGCGGCCAACATACTCTGGTGTTGGCATTGGATCTGATTTTCCCGTAATAGTTTATTTGTCATTAAAGTCACTATATCCTGGACCAGTTTTTTTTCATCAGGAGTGAGATCACTATTTCTGTGTGTTTTTATCCAGAGTATCCCATAGCTATCAATGTTATCATCTAGATTCCATCTCATAATCAGCGGCATATCAAAGTAGGGACATTGGTGGGGATTGCGAAAGAAATATTCTTGTTGTGATGGATAAAAGATGATTTTGGCTTCACAGAAAGGGATTAGGCGATTGAGGTGAGAAAAAATCTCCTGAAGCTTTTCAGGTAGCAGTTTACAATTTTGTAGTTTGAAATGGCTTTGACAGAGGAAATCCAAATAGCCATTTTTTTGTTTCAGTGCGTTGATTTCTGCTTTGTATCTTGCATGTTGCCATTCTTTGACAGGAGCAGAGTGATGTACCACTTTTATCAGAAAGTAGACATTTGTAATACTCAACATTATCAATAACGGTAAAATTAAATCTGGAATCGACGGTTTATTAATCAACAACAGTATAAAAAGTAAAAATAAATTTATAACAGAGTTGATTACAAACAGTTTTTGGTTTTTGAAGATGGTGTTATTTGAACTTGTTTTCATCAGGTTAAGATTCCGTTCTGCAATACTGATGAAAACTTTAGCTCAATTTGTTAAATAGTGTTAATAATTACTTCAATTTCATACCTGCTGCTGTCATCAGAAGACGAAATAGCGTGGAAACAGCAAAAAGAGCCATCACACTGCATAACCAGATCATTGCCATCCAGCCTATCCGTTTCCATACAGAAGGGCGTGGGGTGTTTTGATTAGTGGTAGCCTTGTTCATGGTTAACTTTCCCCCGAAAAACGTAGTAGCTCCAATAGGTGTAAACCAGGATCACTGGAATGATAAGTAGGGCGCCGACCAGCATAAAACCTAAACTTTGTTGCGGTGCTGCCGCAGTTTCGTAGCTAATGGTCGGTGGGATCAAGTTAGGCCAGATACTGATACCTAACCCACTGTAGCCAAGGAAAACTAACAATAGTGCTACCAGAAACGGTGTGTAATGAGCTTTACGTTTGATGGAATGCAGTAGTTTCCAGCCAGACCAGACCACTAACAGTGGCACGGGAAGGAAGAACAACAGGTTAGGTAAGCTGAACCAACGTTCAGTTATTGCCGGATGAATGAATGGTGTCCATAAACTGATAATGGCGATAACTGTCAGCATCAGAAAAGTGAGCGGACGGGCGACTCGGTACATCTCTTGTTGTAGGTGACCTTCGGTTTTCATAATTAGCCAGCCACAGCCTAACACTGCGTAAGCAATTATCAGGCCAAAACCACAAAATAGGGGGAAGGGTGAGAACCAATCAAAATAGCCGCCGGTGTAAGTTCGGTTTTCCACCGGGAACCCTTGAATAAAGGCGCCCACCACCACGCCCTGAGCAAACGTCGCCATCACAGAGCCGCCGATAAAAGCTTTGTCCCAGATATGACGATGCTCAGGCGCGCATTTGAAACGAAATTCAAAGGCGACACCGCGGAAGATCAGACCAAATAACATTAATGTCAGGGGGATCGTTAATGCATCAACAATAACGGCATAAGCCAAAGGAAAAGCACCGAATAAACCTGCGCCGCCAAGCACTAACCAGGTTTCGTTACCATCCCATACCGGCGCCACACTGTTCATCATTAAATCACGCTCCTTATCGCTTTTAACCGTGGGATAGAGCAGCCCAATCCCAAGATCAAAACCATCCATGACAATGTACATCATGATGCTGAATACAATGATAATGAACCAGATTAACGGCAGATCAATACCCATTTTTTAGCTCCTTTTTGGGACCTTTGCGGATAAGTTTCATCATATAGGCGTAACCCACACCGAATACCGAGCTGTAAACCGCGATAAAAAGCAACAAACTGATGCTCATATGTATTTCACCGTGTGCGGATACGGCATCTTTGGTGCGCAACGGGCCATAAACTACCCACGGTTGACGGCCTATTTCTGTGGTAAACCAGCCGGCAAGAATGGCGATCAGGCCGGAAGGTGCCATCAAGAATATAAAGCGCAGGAAGCTTTTTGACTGATAAAGTCGTCTCTTATAGCGCAGCCAAAGCCCCCAAAAGCCGGCAACTATCATCAACACACCGAGTCCGACCATCACTCTAAATGACCAGAAAACCATAAGCGCATTGGGTCTGTCTTCCGGTGGAAATTCCTTAAGCGCTGGAACCTGCTTATCTATACTGTGAGTTAAAATTAGACTGGCGAGATAAGGAATTTCGACGGCATAACGCGTCTCTTCCCGCTCCATATCCGGGATACCAAACAGGATCAGCGGCGTTGCTTCACCGGGAAGATTTTCCCAGTGGCCTTCCATTGCCGCGACTTTAGCGGGTTGATGTTTGAGGGTGTTGAGACCGTGAGCATCACCAATCAATGCCTGCAAAGGCGCAATAATCAAGATCATCCACATCGACATGGATAGCATTTTTTTCATTGCTGCCGAGTCATTGCCTTTTAATAAATGCCATGCCGCTGAAGCTGCAATAAAGAATGCTGAGGCGAGGAAGGCCGCAGTAGACATATGAGCCAGACGATAGGGAAAGGAGGGATTAAATATCACTGCCAGCCAGTCGACGGGGACGACCTGATTATTGACAATTTCGTGACCTTGCGGGGTTTGCATCCAGCTATTGGAAGCCAGTATCCAAAAAGTGGATATCAGAGTACCTAGCGCAACCATAAAGGTGGCGAAGAAATGTAATTTTTCACCTACACGATCCCAGCCAAATAACATAACGCCGAGAAAGCCCGCTTCAAGAAAGAATGCGGTCAGTACTTCGTAAGTCAGTAATGGACCCGTGATCGAACCGGCAAAATCAGAGAAAAAACTCCAGTTAGTGCCGAACTGGTAAGCCATAACCAGACCGGAAACCACGCCCATACCGAAGTTAACAGCAAAAATTTTCGACCAGAAATGATATAGCACTTTGTAATCAGCATTACGCGTTTTCAGCCATAACCCTTCTAGTACGGCTAAAAAACTTGCCAGCCCGATGGTAATCGCCGGAAAGATAATGTGAAAGGAGACGGTAAACGCGAACTGAATTCTGGCCAGTTCCAGGGCACTTAAACCAAACATAGTGACCTCTTATTTTTAATTTAAATAAAGGCAGGAAATGTATGCGGACAAGTAAAGCATGAAAAAAATGACTATAATAGTGACAGTTTTTTGTATATTGACTATAACAGTTTGCGGGGAGATCTAAATTAATGAAACGTTATGAACAATTTGCCAGGCAAATTCTCCAACATATTGAAGATGGTACCTGGCTGGTGGGAGATAGATTACCTTCACTGAGGGAATCAGTGAAATTATCGGGTTTGAGTTTGATGACCGTTGTTCAATCGTATCAATTATTAGAGAGTCAGGGATGGATCATTTCCCGCCCTCAATCGGGTTATTACGTCGCCAAACGTTTGCAGCCCTTTGCCGCGGCAAAAGGAGGAAAGCGATTACATTTAAGTGAAAGCGTAGAAATAAGCGCTTCTATTTTTGATGTATTACAGGCGTGCAAAGATCCTGCGATTATTCCGTTTGGTTCAGCATTTCCAGACCCATCCTTATTGATTCAACCTAAACTTTCCAAAGCGTTAGCGGCCGCTGCCAGGCGAATAGCACCGCATAGCGCTTTAGCCAATTTACCGCCGGGTAATGATAAGTTACGCCGTAACATATCGCGCCGTTATGCAATGCACGGTATTCATGTCTCTCCTGATGAAATTGTCATTACCGCTGGTGCGATGGAATCACTGAGTTTCAGTTTACAATCGGTGACTGAGCCGGGGGATTGGGTGGTGATTGAATCACCGGCTTTTTACGGTGCTTTACAGGC
Source organism: Photorhabdus kayaii (assembly GCF_025384895.1). Classification (NCBI taxonomy): domain Bacteria; kingdom Pseudomonadati; phylum Pseudomonadota; class Gammaproteobacteria; order Enterobacterales; family Morganellaceae; genus Photorhabdus; species Photorhabdus kayaii. Next base: position 19,856 of record NZ_JAJAFZ010000043.1, on the reverse strand, counting down.
CATTGAACGTTTACGTCTGAAAGCGGTAGCCATCAAAACTGATCCACAAAACGGTATTGATTTGGATGCGCTGGAGGAGGTCATTCAGAAATACCCAATAAAAGCCTGTTGGTTAATGACTCACTTTCAGAACCCGCTTGGGGGAACGATGTCTGCTGAAAGTAAATTACGGCTGGTGAATATCCTGAACAGTAATCAGGTGGTACTGATTGAAGATGATGTTTATGGTGAACTCTATTTCGATCAGCAACGGCCTGTACCGGCGAAAGGGTTAGACAGTGAAAACAACTTTATGCACTGCTCCTCGTTTTCTAAATGTCTGGCACCGGGATTCCGTGTGGGTTGGGTTGCAGCAGGAAAACATGCCAAGAGAATCCAACAGTTACAAATGATGAGTACCGTTTCTGCCAGCATGCCGACGCAATTGGCAATTGCGGATTATCTTGCTGAGGGGGGATATGACAACCACTTACGTCGCCTTCGTCGCACATTGGAGCAACGTCAGCAACTGATGTTACGAGCAATTGGTGACTATATGCCTGTTTCAGTCAAAGTGAATCGCCCTAAAGGTGGTTATTTCCTCTGGTTGGAATTTGAGCCATTGTTCAATGCACAGCGGCTTTATCAACTGGCATTGGCAGAAGGGATCAGTATTGCGCCGGGCAGTATGTTTTGTACCAGTGAACAGTTTAACCATGCCTTTCGTCTGAATGCCTCTTTTGATTGGAATCAGGAAATGGAACGTGCGATGCAGGCTTTAGGCAATATTTGCCATAGTTTACTGTCTGAATGTGGAAAGGCGTAGCGATGCGGGGTTCTGGCTATAGTTGTTTAGTGATTTATATAGATCAGAGCCAATACCCTCAGAGTGTTCAATTAAGAAAAATTGGGTACATCTTGTTGACACGCTCTTTTTAGTGCTTATCATGGATATACAGTAAGTATATCCCTATATGAGGAACATTTTATGGTTCAAACAACGGTATTTAAAAGCAATCGTTCTCAGGCAGTCCGGCTTCCTAAAGCTGTCGCTTTTCCGGAAGATGTGAAGTGGGTTGATGTTGTCGCTGTAGGCCATACTCGCATAATCACTCCGGCTGGTGAGTCTTGGGACAGTTGGTTTGATGGCCCTAGTGTTACGGCCGATTTTATGGCAGAACGCGAGCAGCCGCCAGTACAAGAGCGAGAGGGATTCTGATGCTGAAATACATGCTTGATACCTGTATTTGCATCTACACTCTCAAGAACCAGCCCCAGAGAGTGCGTGAAGCTTTTCTGCTCCATCACGATCAGTTGTGTATCAGCACGGTGACATTGATGGAGCTGATTAAAGGCGCAGAGAAATCGGGAAATCCAGAAAGTAATATGAAGATTATTGAGGGATTCGTTGCTAGGTTGGAGGTATTGGATTTCGACAGTAAGGCTGCTGTGCATGCCGGTCAGATTATCGCAGAGCTTGAACGGGGCGGTTTACGCATAGGGTCTTATGACAATCAAATAGCGGGGCATGCCAGAAGCCAAGGGCTGATTATCGTGACTAATAATGTGCGCGAATTTGAGCGGGTTCCTGGCCTTCGTGTTGAGAACTGGGTCAACGAAAAATAATTACTGTATTATCGATGGTTCAATGAAACTTATGGTGTCCACGACATTTTTGCAGACACCATTTTGGGGTTATTTCACCACATTATTCTATACAAAGCGCTCTTACATTACTTCCTTGCTTTCTCCGAGTGGTCATACTATCAATCCAATCTTCTAATGATACCTTCTGTGCTTTCTCGAATGCTGGCCTTACATTTACCCATGATTCGTACCTCAGGTTATATTCTGCTTGTGGCAGGAAGTAATGAGATTTGAATTCGATAAGCCCTTTATCATCTTCGTAAGCGACGATTGAAAACTCAGACCAATATAAGAAGAATGACACGCCACCTCTTGGTGATGTAGCAAGAACACTTTGAACGAAATTGGATTGAGTTTGTCTCCTGCCTGCATAGGATAATGCAGCGATAGCCAGTTGTCTCAGTGGGGTTTTCATCTGCTCTCTCTCCTGACTAGATAATCCTAAGAAGTTTTCCAGGAAAGAGTTGATTAAAACATCGGCATTATGGCTTTTTTGAATAACATTTTGTACGCTGGTTGACAGTAAAGAAAGGAATGGAACGCCAGATAATTCTGAGGTAAATGAGAAGAAATTCTTTTTATTACCTTGGCCTTGAGGATCTAAAGGATTATAGCCTGAGACCGCACGGCACATATTAATAACAGTTTGTAAGCCTTCGGTAATGCTGAGTGGATTTCTAGATGATGTGGAAGAATTTTTTTCAAGCTGTGTATAATCCTCTGTAGCTGCGCCATTAGCCGGGCTCTGTACATCGGAATAATCTCCGGCATCAGGATAATCCATAGTAATATTGCCTGAACGCTCCCAATCTTTAAGGAATCTTGTTCCTCCTTTTTCAATATGTTCTATCCATTCTTGGGCTTTTTTGACTGCATAATCAGGATTATTTAAGATATTTTCCATGATTTTTATCCTTAATAGATTTATTAAGTTAGGTATTGAATGTTAGGGTACTGTTGAAAGTAGGGAACAATGTTGAACCCTATTTTTAACAGTGAGATAAATCGATAATCGTGTACTTAATATTACTGTTTTTTTAGCTTGGTAATTTTTATTTTAAATTTTGTTAATAAATGTTAAATGTATTTTTATGCGAACTAAGTATATCCATAAGTGAATATTTTTCACTATCAAATATTAAGGGTGTGTAATTTAACTTACTGCCTATCCCAATAGGGCTATTTTATTTGCCCTTCTTTGCCATAAAGAGCGAACCTGGGCAGTGCTCAAAATCCTCACGTACTACGTGTACGCTCCGGTTTTTCCGCGCTGTCCGTGTTCTCTGTTCATTGATAAGAATGGCCTGCAACAATTACGCCTATTGGGATAGGCTCTTATTCCTCACGGATAAAAGGTTGTTTATGTGATATTTCCATATTAGCATTAAAATATAGTTTTTAAAATTTATCGATGTAAAATTCACATTTTAAGATAATTCATTTTTATATATTCTGATCGTATGTTATATTCTTTTATATTCTATTTTTATTGAATTTAATAATTTTATTAAATAACTATGATTAGAATAATCTTAGCACAGATTGGTAATAATATTGTTGATATAAATCAATTAATCTACTTACAGAGAGTTTTCAGTTTATGCTTTCATTTTGGTTGTCATACAATCAATTAAATATTCTATGGTTATCTTATCCTCTTTCTCGAATACAGATTTTACTATTTCCCACGTTTTCTGGCTGAGATTATATTCTGCCTGGCAAAGATTATAATGAGAGGTGAATTTAATAGTACCCTTGTTATCTACTTTCTTTATTATCAATATAGAAGAATAGAGTAAGAGTGACACCCCATTTGGGGTTTTAGTCAGAGCATATTGTACCAGGTTGGATTTTTTTTCCTTTTGATCGGCATATGATAAAGCGGTATGAATCAACTTTTTCAAATAAGTCTTAATGGTAATTTTATCCTGAGGAGATAACCCTTGAAAGGCTTCAACAAAAGAATCGATTAAGACATCTGTGTCATGACTTTGTTGGGTAATCGTATTGGTATCTGCCCATAGTAAAGAGAGAAAGGGAACCTTTTCTATTTCTTCTGTGAATGCGATGAATTTCTGCGCATTGCCATTACCTTCTGGTTCCTGCGGGTCGTAACCTGAGGCCACTCGACATAAGTTAATGATAGTTTGCAGCCCCTCAGTGACACTGACTGGGTATTTATTTGATGTGGCCGATTTTTTGGCGAATAGTGTGTATTTATTTGTCGCTGCTACACTGGCTGGGCTTTGTATATCAGAAAGATCCTCAATTTCTAGGAAATGAGTAAAAATATTATCTGAATGTGGCTGCGTTTTAGAATATCTTTCTCCTCTGTGTTTAACGTATTCTCTCCACTCTTGGACAGTTTTAATTTTATGATCAGAATTTGTGAGTATATCTTTCATGTCTATTTTCCTTTATGGATTTATACCCGTCATCTTTCAAGTTGCCTCTTTGTTGGCTGCACTCGCTCACCCCGGTCACATAGTTTGCTATGCTCTCGGGGATTCACTCCCTTGCCGTCGCGATGCATCTTGAAATCCATAGGGTATATTAGATAATTAATTGATTTTCATTCTTTACTCAAAATGAGTTCCAGATTCAGAAACTATAATTTATTTCATATCAATAACATAGGGTTTATTTATGTGATAAGCATATGTTCCTGAAAACCGAGAATATCTTAATCAATAGATAAAAATATATATCTAATCTTTTAATAATAGTGTAAAAATGTAGTATGTAAAGTCCATTGCAATAAAATTTGTGCTTTAGGTTGTTTTTATTGAATAATCTTACATTATATTATCCGGCTGTTTATTTTTTATTTTCTAATAATGAATTTTATTATTAATTATTTATCGATTTATTTTGTTTCATATTTATTGTAAATTAATAATTACAAGTGGAAATTACGATCAATTATATTAACTTCTTGGTTAAAACATTTTATTGCATGGTTAATTTTATTTATTCTTGGAAAGTAAATGTTGTTATAAATATTTTCGAGATGAAATGGATGGAAAAGAGTCACTTTCATATATTGGGCAGAAATGATTTTAATATATGTCTGGTTTTAGGGAGTTTAATTTTTATTGCTATCAATTATAAAAATAGTTGGTAATTTAAGTTGTAAGAATGTTCCATTATTGTTTTTCTAAGTTAGACTATGATTGAAGTGAATTATGGAGAATGATTTTCACGGTGGTTAAATTAAAATATACCCTATGGATTTCAAGATGGATCGCGACGGCAAGGGAGCGAATCCTCGGGAGCATAGATAACTATGTGACCGGGGTGAGTGAGTGCAGCCAACAAAGAGGCAACTTGAAAGATGACGGGTATAATATTATTTTATTTTGGAGGGTGTATGAGTTCTAAAAATGATTTTAAAGCTTTTTCTATTGGTAATAATGCTAATATAGTGAGTCAAGAAGAATATGAACAAAGCCCAGATTTAAAGACTGGATTTCCACCAGATGATATTACTGTTCACTTGCTCAATAAGGTATTACGTCAGTCGTCAACAATAGCATCTGTTGTGGCTAATTTTATCGCAACATATTCCGGCAATGATGTTTTGGACGATGGGGATATAGTTAAACTTGCCGCCCAATTAAATGGCGCGTTAGAACAAAAAATTGCGACCGAAGTACCAAATGCTTCATTAATACAAAAAGGTGTTGTTCAGCTTACGGATAAAATCGGTAACAGTAATACCCTGGCGGTAACGCAGAAGCTAGTTTCTGATGTAAATGATAATGCTAATAACCGATTGGCAAAAGATCAAAATGGTGCAGACATTCCTGATAAAAAAGCATTTGTGGAAAATCTCGGTTTAGAAGTGATTAGTACAAAGCCGGTTGTTGTTGGGAATAATACCGCTTCTACAATCGATAATTTTGATCATATTCCTCAGAATTCGACATATTTTGGCTATCCAGTAGGGTTAAATGGTCCAGGTGTATATGGTCCCGGAATGAGATTTTCAGGAGGGTATGGGGCCTTTAAGGGTTATGAGCTGATGATTCACTCCTCATATGTGCAGAAGAGCGAATTACACTATAGAACGCATAATGGTGACGGTAACATCAATAAATGGAATCCGTGGTATAAAGTCTGGTCAACAAGCAACGCCAAGCCGGATACTAATGGCAACCTTAAAGTCTCCAGTCCAGTGGTAGATATTCACCCAGACGGAACTTACCAGTTAACTTGCGAAGCGGAAGGGGTGACGGTCGAGCGAATAGAGACAGGGAAATATCGTATTAGTGGTTGCAGCGGTTTTGCTAAAGATGGGGCATGGGGAATTCACGGCGGTACTATCGTCCCGGCAGACAGCAACGGGTTAAACCTGATTTGGGTTTGTGAATCGGTAGATTCAGCCAGTGGCGATATAACCATCGAATGTTATCATCGTCAAAATAGAGATGCGCCGATATTTGCGCAAAATAGGCGTGTTAAGAGTATTAATAGTGACGGAGAAGTCGTTTATTACAATGATGGTGAATTATGCGACATTCCTGATGGACGAGTCATTAATGTTCGAGTGCAATTGCTGGAAAAATCACAAGAATAATATATAAAAATCCACGTAACCGCGTGGATTTTAAGGGCTTTAGCTAACTCCAGCATAACGCCTTTCCTCTAAGGCTCTTCTGTACCATCGATCTCCAAGGCGGCTTTATCAAATGTATAAAGCGGCGAAACCGATTTTTTGTTTTTTATGCCATACCGCTGAGACTTATTCACTATCAATGCATCCGCAAAGTCGGCCTGCTTAGTCTTGCCGCCGCATTTAATCGGTTTGGCATTGATGTAGTCATCCAACGCACACCAGAGCGCATGACCATCTTCGAAGACAACATTAGGCTCTTCAATGAGCCTGTGCAACACTTCTATCAGCGCCTCTTTAGGTAGCAAGTAACGCTTGCCTCTCAATGTCCAAATTATCTCGATTAAGACCACATCTGTGATCAAGATTTTTTGCTTGCCTTCAAAAAGTGCATTGGCCTTTTGAGACTGGTTCGCGTCATCTTGCAGAAGATATCTAAGAACAACATTTGTATCTACCGCAATCATTTGTGTATGGCACTCTCAAGTGATTCTTCTTCACTCACCTGGTGATCGACCAGGATACCCTTTAATATCCCCTTCGCGGCCCCTCTGCGCTTTGTGACAATTGAGATGACGCCTTTTCGGCTGACGAAACTCTCATACTCATCACCTGGCTGAATGCCGGCAATCAAACATTGCTCAAGCGGTAACGTTACCTGCCTTTTCTGGCTAACTATTGGCATACAAATACCTCTTTACTAAATATAAAAGGTAAAGATATTCACATCTTTACATATTGTCAATAGTAAATAACGTGAGTTTCGCTTAATAAAGGAACTAAGTGCCTGAGGCACGATCAAAGTTTTTGTTAAAGAAAACATTATCGTGGAGATCCTCAGGCATGGTTAATTTAGAAGAACTTTACTGCGGCGTCGATGATTTTTGCCAAAAATTTATGCCTCTTTGGCATCAACAGTTAATTGAAAGCGGATTACTCAAACGTTATCGGCAGGCTTCCCTTTCACTCAGTGAAGTGATGACGATCCTGATTTTATTTCATATGAGCTACTATCGGGATTTCAAAACGTTTTATCTTCAACATGTTAGAAAATATCTTCATCAAGATGTTCCAGAGCTGGTCAGTTATACGCGGATGTTAACGTTGAAAAGAAGGGCTCTCATTCCCTTATGTGCCTTTCATTCCACTCGCAAGGCTAAGACAGCCGGGATCGCTTTTATTGACTCAACCAAAATTGCGGTTTGTCACAACCTTCGCATTCCCCGGCATCGGGTATTTGAAGGTATGGCACAGCAAGTACAGGATGGTTTTATGGCTTTAAGCTTCGTTTGGTTATCAATGATTGTGGCGAACTGTTGGCCGTTAAGTTGATGTCAGGAAATACCGATCCGCAGCCCTGTCAAAGCGTTAGTGAAAGGGATAACGGGGCATTTGTATGGTGACAAAGGCTATGTATCGCAAGCCCTGTGTAATGATTTGGAAGCAGAAGGACTCATCTTAATCACAAATAGCCGTCGCAATATGAAAGCAAAAGCATTATCACTCTGGGATAAGCTGATGTTAAGAAAGCGTTTTCTGATAGAAACGGTTGTTGACCAGCTAAAAAATATTTCTCAGATAGAGCATTCAAGGCACCGTAGCCAACTCGGTTTTTTGCTGGAAGTCGTATCAGGATTAATTGCTTATACCTTCCAACCTAAAAAAACCGAGTTTAAATCTACGCTCTTGTGACATGGCTATTCTTAAACAAAGCTGAGGTTATTTACTTAACCTTAAAATAAATCCCCTCGTTATTTCGGGTGAGAAGGCGATTATCAACCAGCGCACGCCTAAGCCGGGCATAGTCATCATCAAATAAAGAACAAAAATCTGAAATAAGATCTTCTGTATAAGAAACATCATCTCTTAATTGATTAGCAATGAGTAATAATGTGTTTGTATTATAAACTGAATTATGACATGATTTACTTTCAGATTGCCGATATTTATTTTTAAATACAGAATGATTCCAAAACTCAGTGTTATCTTTTAATACTCCATCTTCCATTAAAATAATTTCAGTGTCTAATAATTTTTTTATTGTTTTTTCTATGATTTTAATAGGAATATTACAATTATTTTTTACTTCATTAATTCTGTTATGTCCAGCCAAAATAAGCGCGTAAATCAATCTGCTTTCTTCTTCATTGAAAATATTAAAGAATTTATTTATTTTATTGTTAGATCTATTAATAATATCAGGAATAGCAAATTTTATTGGTGGTTCATTGAGTGTAAGCATTTCATCCTGAAATGATGATGTTCTTCTAGTACATTCATATGTATCTTTTTTTCTTAATAAACCAATTCCAGCTTGCCTGTATTTATGATTTTCTGGAATAGTAATTAATTCAAAATCATTTGATAAATTAGTTGAGATCTCCTCCCAAATGGGATTACGGACAGTTCTTACTTTTGTTAACGATGATTCCTTTATTGTTGTTGTCATAAGTGGTTCATGTAAGCAAATTATTCCACCATATGATAAATAAGGTACAATCTTTGATAAGAATCGAACATCATCAACTAAAGTTCCAGCATCGATCCATGCAAAATCAATCATTCCCCAATTAGAAATTTCTGAATCTTTTATCTGATGAAAATCTTTTTTTATAAATGAAACTAATTGAGAAAGTGAAGGTTCATTTTCTACATATTTCCAAACATCTTCGGCTGAAGAGCCCTCACCTGAACCATCATCAATGCTGATCAATTTTGGGTTATAAGAATCATCCACAGAGAAAGGAATAATTAAAGAATGCCTTTCATTCCATTCACTAAGCATGATTATCTCTTTATCATGATTGAATTCATCTATGGTTTCTTTCAAGGCTTGTAATAATGAAATAGTTGAATCTCCAGCACCAATTTCTATGACTGTATTTGGCCTGAGCATTTTTATCAAACCTTTTAAAATAAGGCTACAGTTTTCAGTTCCCATACCTATTCTAAACATATTTTTTCCTTTTAATAAACTAATCTAAAAATGCCGGATTTAACAAGAAAGTCAAATTCTTTATTAAAGTCTATGGATATTTTAACGGTGAAACCCTGTTTTATTATATCGAGGTAATATTCATTAATTTTTATCATCCTTCCGGTTAATGTATTTATTGCGAAAATATCATTATTATTTATATGTGTCGAGGTGAAAGGTTCGGATATAATACTTACTCTTTTTTCATTAAAAGGGTTTGTTTTTATATTTTTTAAGTGAATTAGTCCATTACGATGTAAATTTATTGCAATAAATTTCAATTTAATATTCTGATTGTGAATTATAAAATAAGAATTAAGGTCTTTAATTAAATTTAAAAACCCCTCTTTTTTTATATTTTCTATTTGAATATAACTGCCAATGTCATTATTTATAATGGTCAGCATGTTTTTTTTGTTTATATCAATAATACTTTGCGTGTTTTCAAAAAATAAGCAAGACTCATTTACTGTAGCGATAACGGTATTATCCGGTTTGATTGGATATAATTCTAGGCGGTTAAAATGAGTTGGAGTTACTTTACTTAAAGAGTAATCATTATCTATACAGATTTTTTTCTCTCTATTAAAAATATACTCAGCCACTTGCCAATTATATCCTCCTGTATTATCACAGAAGAATAATTTTTTATAATTTATCGTATCTGCTATCATAGCAATATCCTATTAAATTTAATGATTTTTTTTGTTAATTAAAAACCCAACACAACCAAAGAATACAGTTATTATGCCTGAGAATAACAAAGATTCTGTAATGTAAGAGAATTTTATATAATATGAAATAGTAAATCCTAATAAAACTGAAAATTGAATAAATAGAATATAAGCTGGCATATATTCTTCTCTTTTAGAGGCAGGAATAGTTGCCATCATAAATGAACTCATTAATGTATTCTGGATACCATTAGCTAATCCAATTAATAATCCAATGGCTAATAAATACCAAAAATTAGACGTTAAACTGATTAAAATTAATCCCAGGCCAATGATTGATGCAGCCAGAGAAGAACCAGATGCCCTTCCTAATTTTAGAAAATAGTCACTTAATAATATAGGGCTAATAATTAATCCTACGCTCATTGAAGAAACTATATAACCATATTTTTCATTACCTAAATGGATTATATTATTAACATATATAACTAATAGTACATTTAATACTGATGTAAATATTATTGTAAAAAACAGTGGAAATAGAGCATTTCTAATATTACTGGTTTTAAATAATGCTAACGTATTTCTGAATCCATTTTTATGATTTTTAGTTTTATGCTCATTTGATATATTTTCTGAAAATACTTTCCCTGACACTAATAAATAACTCAGTATCAAAGCAGAAAATAAAGTAAATACTCCTATTATATGAAATGTTTTATTCTCAAATTTAGAAAAAATAATTCCGGCAGTTGCAGGGCCTATAACATAACCTAAATTTCGGATTGTTTGAATTATTTTATTAGCTCTTTCTAATTCTTTAAATTCCTTGAAATAACCAGGAAGCACTGTCAATATAGCTGCCCATAACATGCTTCCGAGAAACCCAAGAGAAAATGAGATAATAACCATAGCTAATATATTGCTTGAAAAGGAGGACATAAAAATAATAAACGTTTGTATATAGAATATATAAATAATTATATTTTTTATATTTATGTGCCTAAAAAATAAGTTGGCAAAATTACTGGAAACTATTCCTCCGAGTAGCAAAGCGATAAATAACATAGCGATCTCATTAGAATGAGACATGCCGTTGAGTTTTAAAGTTAAAGCTACTTGAGTAGCTTCATCTGAGAAGCTACCTAATGTAATTGATAATAGTAATAATATATGGAATATTAATTTTATCTTAATGATCTGCATTTATTACACAACCCCATTCATATAATTTTATAACCAGCAACTGATGGAATTCATTGAGTTTATTTAAGTTTATCCTTTTTCCTTCTAAGATATAATATAACAATTTAATTGTATCTTTATGATAATCTATCAAAATGCAGTGCCCATTTGAAGAAACTAGTATATTCAATTTGGAACTCATGATATACCATTGTAGTAAAGAGTTCCCATTAAAAAAAACAGTTCTTATTTTTTTATCAAATTGTACCGGAGGTCTTGGGACACAAAGTGAACTACTGGTATCTCGTATTAATTGAGTTGTTATTAAATATTTTTCTAATGTACCTTCTTCGAATATTTTTTTGCCTTTTGTATGATACTGATGTAACTCAGGAGAAACACACACATTTCCTTGATATTCATTGTGTTCATAAATAGAGGTATCAACTGTTTTATCTATTTGATTGTTTATGAATGATTTTATATTTTTTTTGTTTTCATCAAATTCCCAAAAAGCAATATTGATCACCAAAGAGACATTGTTTTTACTCTCAGCAACATGCAGATAATCATGTGGGAAATAGCATACTCTATCAGATGAATTATTGAGTATATAACTAGAAGATTTATATTGTTCATAATGAGGATATCGGATATACATTAATTGTTTATTTTCTGGCTCCCATGTATACATTGTTTTTCCATTTCTCAATGTAAATGCGAAATTATGGGCATAGTCTATATGTATTCCTGTATGAGTTGATGAGTATCTTCCTAAAAAACAATCAATATCAACTCTGCCTCTTGGTCTATAAAATAGTGAACTATATAATAAATCAGCAAAACTTTTAGCTTTATCCCAAATAACTGGAGTAGAGGCATGTAACCCAAAGTATGCAATACACCACTCTTGATTTATATATGAATTATCTAGTCGTTTGATATATTGATCAAAATTAATTTCATCTTTTTCAATCAAAAAATCTGAAACAGGCTTTTCAGTCAACTTTCCGTCTATAGCTGTTATAAATTCGGAAACACTATTTCTGGACTTCAACTCTTCTAGGGAAGTTTTATATTTTATTAATGAATCGAATATCTCATTTTCGGAAAATTTTATATTTGTTAAATTTAATTCCGCAGGTTTTTTATTCCAAATTTTTTGAGAAAAATCCAGACTAGAAATATCATTCATATGAAATAACCTTTAAAGTTTGGTTAACAAGGTAGTGAAATAATCACCACCTTGTTGTTTGTTAAATTTATATTATCTTAAAAAAGATCAAGATAATATAATTATTCCATAGGGATTTGTTGAGCGTACTTCACGTTTTTAGTTAATGGAGCAATATCCAAAAGTGATAATTCTTCTATTGCGTTGTATTCTTCATGTACCTGCTGAGCATATTTAACGTTTTTAGTTAATGGAGTAATATCTGAAAGAGTAATTTCATCAATACGATTTTGGGATTTCATAGTTCACCTCATTTAAGTTATATTTATTTTTATTACATACGGCTTAAATGTAATAGGTAACTCATTTTAATAACGTCATTGACGTTAATTATATGTTAATTGATTGTTTTTTTTGTTTCATTGATCATTGTCACAAAATATAAGTTTATATGGAAATATTTATATTATATATATAATATAAAATGAAAAAAGAGGGTATTGAAATGATTACCCCGGTACGTGCCAATATGGATGATCCCATCCCCAGAGAAACGAGAAAGCGCATTAACGCCAAACGACGTTTAATTGAAACGGTCATTGGTCAACTCGCCGGGCAATTGACTATCGAGAAGTGCTGGGCGCGGGATCTGTGGCATGTGAGCAATCGAATTGCCAGAAAGGTGCTTTCTCACACATTAGGCATTTTTGCTAATTTTAAACAAGGTAAAAAAACAACGCGACTGGCTTCAACAAGCTAATGTTATAGGGCGTTAAAGTCGAGCATCGCGTTAATATAGGATATATACCCGTCATCTTTCAAGTTGCCTCTTTGTTGGCTGCACTTGCGCACCCCGGTCACATAGTTATCTATGCTCCCGGGGATTCACTCCCTTGCCGTCGCGATCCATCTTGAAATCCATTGGGTATATATAGTCGGGATCTGAATCCACGCAACTGCGTGGATTCTAAGAATTTTAATCAGTCTCAGAGACATCTTGCGATGTCATGAGACATGAAAAATAAATTAGACATTAAACAAGAAATTCATTACATCGCCATCTTTAACGATATAGTCTTTACCTTCTGAACGCATCTTACCGGCCTCTTTTGCCCCTTGCTCACCTTTGTAAGTGATGAAATCTTCAAAAGAGATGGTTTGTGCACGGATAAAACCTTTTTCAAAATCAGTATGGATCTTACCGGCTGCTTGTGGTGCGGTTGCGCCAACTGGGATGGTCCATGCTCGAACCTCTTTCACGCCGGCAGTGAAATAAGTTTGCAGATTCAGTAACTGATAACCAGCGCGGATAACGCGATTTAAACCGGGCTCTTCCAGCCCAAGTTCAGCCATAAACTCTTCGCGTTCATCATCTTCCAGCTCCGCGATATCCGCTTCTACCGCCGCACAAACCGGTACGACCACTGACCCCTCTTTTTCTGCGATCGCACGAACCGCATCCAGATGAGGGTTGTTTTCGAAACCCTCTTCGTTGACATTAGCGATGTACATAGTGGGTTTCAGCGTCAGGAAACTCAAATAGCGGATAGCCGCTTTCTCTTCGGTACTGAGATCCAACGCCCGCAACATACCCGCTTGTTCCAGATGAGGCAGACATTTTTCCAGTGCCGCTAATTCTGCTTTGGCATCTTTATCGCCACCTTTGGCTTTTTTCTGGACACGATGAATGGCTCGTTCGCAGGTGTCCAGATCGGAAAGAGCCAGTTCGGTATTAATGATCTCAATATCAGCAGCAGGATCAACTTGACCGGAAACGTGAATGATATTGTCATTGACAAAACAGCGCACAACATGGCCGATAGCTTCTGTTTCACGAATGTTAGTCAAAAACTGGTTGCCCAAGCCTTCACCTTTTGATGCACCTTTCACCAGACCAGCAATATCGACGAATTCCATTGTGGTTGGTAAGATTCGCTGAGGTTTCACAATTTCAGCCAGTTGTTCAAGCCGTGGATCTGGCATAGGGACGACACCAGTATTAGGTTCAATGGTGCAGAACGGGAAGTTTGCTGCTTCGATACCGGCTTTAGTCAGCGCATTGAATAAGGTTGATTTTCCGACGTTAGGCAGGCCAACGATACCGCATTTGAATCCCATGATTTTCACCTTAATTTACTTATAAATCAAAAGGCTGTATCAGCCTTTTCGATGAGTCAAAAAAATTGGCGCCATTATACACGGAATGACGGGTTATCACGATCTTACAGACAAGATTTATCGATTCCATGTCATCAAACGCTGGCTTTGAAGCTATGTAAACGGTTGATCGCTTTATCCATATCTTGTTTCATCAGGATATCAGTACAACGCCGTGCTTCATCAATCGCATCATCAATCAGCTTTTGTTCATTGGCTGGTGGTTTGCCTAGCACAAAACCGACAACTTTATTTTTATCGCCGGGATGGCCGATACCAATACGTAAGCGATAAAAGTTAGGGTTATTGCCAAATTTGTTCTGAATATCTTTCAAGCCATTATGACCGCCATGACTACCACCCAGCTTCATTTTTGCCACCCCTGGCGGTAAATCGAGTTCATCATGAGCCACCAGAATTTCATCCGGCTGAATACGGTAGAAGGAGGCGAGGGCAGCGACAGATTTACCACTGAGATTCATAAATGTCGTTGGCACTAACAGACGAATATCATGACCGCACATATTAATCCGGGCAGTGTAACCGAAAAATTTACTCTCTTCTTTTAGTGATTGATTGTGGCTCCGAGCGAGTAGATCAACATACCAGGCTCCGGCATTGTGTCTGGTTTGGGCATATTCAGCACCGGGATTAGCCAGACCGACGATTAGTTTTATGTTACTCACTATTTTTCTTCACTTTTGACAGTAAAACAAAAAGGAGGATAGTTTACCTGTCGGCGGCTACAAGTACAAAGTTCAGTTTGAAAGCTTGGAAATATTGTTACGAAAATTTTCGAGAGGAAATTGGAAGGAGAATAGTCATTTACAGAGATTAAGCACAAATAGTTTTGATATCTTTCTGGTTTGAAAATATTTAATTTTTTATTGTTGCCAGTGGTACAAAAATAGTTAACTACCTAAGTCATAAGAAAGTTTTATTATTGTTTTTTCGAGATAGACTATAATTTAAATAAATTATGCAGAACGATTTTTACGATAATTCAACATGTTGATTATGAAATGATGTTTTTTTATTTTAGGAGGATATATGAGTCAAAAAAATGATTTTAAAGCTTTTTCTATTAGTAATAATGCTAATGTGGTGAGCCAAGAAGGATATGAAGAAAGCCGGAGTTTAAAGACGGGGTTTCCACCAGAAAATATTACTACTCATTTACTCAACAAGGTATTACGTCAGTCGTCGACAATAACATCTGTTGTGGCTGATTTTATCGCAACATATTCCGGCAATGATATTCTGGATGATGGGGATGTAGCTAAACTTATTGTTCAATTAAATAGAGCGTTAGAACAAAAAATAGCAATAAAAGTACCAGATGCTTCATTAACACAAAAAGGTGTTACTCAGCTCACAGATAAAATAGGTAATAGCAATACCCTCGCGGTAACGCAGAAGCTTGTTTCTGATGTAAATGATAACGCTAATAACCGATTGGCAAAAAATCAAAATGGCGCAGATATTCCTGACAAAAACGCGTTTGTGAAAAACCTCGGCTTATCGGAAACAGTAGAATTGGCGAAAAATGCGGTATCGACCAATGGGGGGAATTATCCACAGTATTTTAGGTTTAAACAGGTTGAAACACTGCCCACTGAACGTAATGCGACGATGTTAGTTTCTTTACAGGGCGCCAAACCGACAAATGAGATAGTCGGGTTTACGCTTTACAATTGGTATGACAATTATATTAAAACAGGTATTGTGCGTGGCAGTAGCGTTGATACCTACGGATATACAATAGATATTAATGGCAAACGGGTTTTTTCTGTTTCTCCTGCGGGGCGGATTGAAGCCGCGTCAGCGAATATAAGGGGGAACGCGGGAGTTTTTAACATAACCCATGATACGGGTAAACATGCATATTTTCAGTTTATTGAGGGAGCAAAAAGAACGGCTTATGTTGGATTTCCAAGTGACGGGTCGCCGAATTTTGATATTTGCAACGAAAAAAAATCTAGCAAATTAACAATTGGTGGAGAGTTGGCGGCATATATTAATAACAATCGGGTTTTCTCTGTTTCTCCGGCGGGTCGGATTGATGCTGGGTCGGCGAATTTAAAGGGGGCTGGGGGTGTTTTTAACGTAGCATACGATGCAGGCGGACATGCATATTTGCAGTTTTATGAAGGGGCAACAAGAACGGCATTCGTTGGATTTCCAGGTGACGGATCATCGGATTTTGATATTTGCAATGAAAAAAAATATGGCAGGCTGACAGTTGGCGATAAGTTAAAATATAACGGTAATCCTATTGCAGTTTTTAATGATAACTGTATCGCCGATACTAACGGCAATCTCAAAGTATCCAGCCCCGTAGTGAATATTCATCCAGACGGAACTTATGATCTCACTCGTGAAGCGGAAGGTATGATTGTTGAGCGGATAGAGACAGGGAAATATCGCATTAGCGGTTGCAACGGTTTCGCTAAAGATGGGGCATGGGGAATTCACGGTGGTACTATCGTCCCAGCAGATAGCAACGGGTTAAATCTGATTTGGGTTTGTGAATCAGTAGATCCATCTAATGGCAATATAACCATCGAATGTTATCATCGTCAAAATAAAGATGCGCCGATATTTGCTCAAAATAGGCGCGTCAAGAACGTTAATGGCAATGGAGAAGTCATTTATTATAATGATGGTGAACTATGCGATATCCCCGATGGACGAGTGATTAATGTTCGAGTCCAACTGCCGGAAAAATCATAATATACCCTATGGATTTCAAGTTGCATCGCGACGGCAAGGGAACGAATCCCCGGAAGCATAGATAACGATGTGACCGGGGTGAGCGAGTGCAGCCAACAAAGAGGCAGCTTAAAAGATGACGGGTATAAATACTTAATGCTGTATTAGGAAAGCATTTACGACGACTTTTATTTTGCTAAGTGATTACTTATGGTTATCGACTGATAATTTATTTTCATTATACAAAATCATAGAAAGTAATTTAATGTGCTCAGTAGTGACAACTGAATATAACGGCAATGACTTTATGGTATTACTGATGAACATTAATCGTACTTTTCGTAGTATAAATAAGAGTGTGCTAATCGTTTGTTTTTTATTTGCAGCGATTATGCTACTAAAAAGTTATCCTGCTTTATCTGAGCCAGTAAAGTCTTTGATTGGTATTGAAAATTGTCAGGAATACCCAAAAGCAGTTATAGAGCATAATATTGATAGCAAAAAACAGATAACCGAGCAGGCTGGCAATAAATTGCACGAAAACGTTACTTATAAAGAGAAAAAGCGATCAGAGCCGAGGAGATGTGGTAATTTTTTATCAAAGAGAAGCATAGTAGGAAAAAACGATGGTGGTGAAAAACCCAAAATACCCCAGTTATATGAAAATAGTCATAAAGATGATAATCAAAATACTCCTCCTTTAATTCTCTCTCGTGGCCCCGAATTCCTTGGGTTATTAAATAAAGATCCGAAAAAATTAGCCCAGGATTATATTGTCAACAAGTTAAATAGTCAGATAACAAGTAATACTCAGAAATGGTTATCCCAGTTTGGTACAGCCAAAATTGATCTAAAAGTTGATCATCATGGGCACTTGGATGAAAGTTCTGTAGACTTACTCGTTCCTTTTTATGATGATAAAGATCATTGGCTTGTTTACAGTCAATATGGATATCGTCATAAAGATAGCCGTGACACCGTGAATTTAGGTGTTGGAAGCCGTTTATTTATAAATGACTGGATGTATGGGGCGAACACTTTTTACGATAATGATTTAACCGGCAATAATAGCCGATTCAGCCTGGGTGGTGAACTATGGACTAACTACCTAAAAATGTCTGCTAACGCATATTTTCGCCTGAGTAATTGGCATAATTCCCGTGATTTAACCAATTATTATGAGCGCCCTGCCAATGGTTATGACCTTATTGCCGACATGTATTTACCTTCAATGCCGTCACTCGGTGCCAAAATAAAATATGAACAATATTTTGGTGATAATGTTGCATTATTCGGAAAGAACAAGAGACAAAAAGATCCCTATGCGGCAACTATTGGGGTAAATTATACCCCGATTCCACTGATCACAGCAGGGATTGACTATAAATTAGGAAAAGAGGGAAAAAGTGATGGTATATTTTCATTCAATGTGAATTACCGATTTGGTGTTCCGTTATCAGAACAACTTTCACCAGAAAATGTTTCTTCACTACGAAGCTTGGCAGGGAGTCGTTACGACTTAGTTGAAAGAAATAATAATATTATTTTGAATTATTTGAAAAAACCGCAACATTTTAGGTTACTGGTTCCTGTATTAGAAATTAGTGGTTATGGTGGTGAGGCTAAACCAATACAAATTCAATCTGATACTCCATTCAAAAATATGATTTGGGATATGCCTGAGTTATTCCAGAAGAATGGCGGGATTATAAATATAGAAAGTACTCATGGTTATACCATTCAGTTACCGGAATATCAGCCTAATGGAAAAAATGACTATACTATAACAGGTACAAGTAAAGATGATCAGCTAAGGGTGCAAATACAAGCTCATGTATTACAACGTAATATTTCTTTGAGTGTTAACACAACCGATCCTTTAATTGCTGATGGAAATGCGAAATATGTTTATACAGCTACTCTGTTTGGCGCTGACAAAAAAACGCCGATAGAAAATGCAAAATTGATTTGGGATACGGATAAAAAAGATCCTGGATTGAAATTAAAGCCTGATTCAGAGACAACAGATAAAAATGGACAACAGACTGCAACATTAACAAGTACAACGCCATTATCCGATATACAAGTCAGTGTCAGTATTAATGGCGAACGTGTTACTACGGATAAAAAAGTCAGTTTTACAGAGTCCAGCAGCAGTTATCGAGTCACCGGCGTGACGGTGGATAAAGAGGGGCCGCTCTACAACAACGGTACTGATATTTATACCTTCACGGCGACGGTGGTGGATGGGCATGGCAAGCCGGTAGCGGATAAAGCGATCGACATTGACTGGCAGACAGATTCAAAGGCTGACGGGTTAAAACTGACGAAGCAGAGCAATTCGGTGAGTAACGCGCAGGGACAGGTGACCGCGACGTTAAGCAGTACAGTGGCAGTGAAAGATGTGCAGGTATCGGCGAAAACGGCCAGCCAGCAGACGGCGGTGAACGCGAACGGAAAAGTCAGTTTTGCGGAGTTCAGCACCAGTTACTATGTCGCCAGCGTGACGGTGGACGTGGATAAAGACAAGAAGCGCTACAACAACGGTACCGACAGTTATACCTTCACGGCGACGGTGAAGGATGGGCACGGCAATCTGGTGGTGGGTCACCCGATCGACATTGACTGGCAGACCGACCCAGCGGTTGACGGGTTAACCCTGACAAAACAGAGCAATTCGGTCAGTAACGCGCAGGGGCAGGTTACCGCGATCTTAACCAGCACAGTGGCAGTGAA